>JANYCM010000263.1 GCA_025360285.1 Sphingomonadales bacterium | reverse complement strand
GGCGACGATCATGGCGGCGGCCCTGGGCAGCGCACAGGCCAGCTCGTTGGGCGGCGGCCCCGGCTGGCAGCCTGCGCCCGGCAACCACCCGCATGAAGCCCCGGCGCTGGCGCTGGCCAGCGACGCGGCGGCGGCCGCCCTTGGTTGGCAGCCCCGATTGCCGGCGCGCACGGCGCTGGCCTGGACCGCCGACTGGTATCGCGGCTTTGACGGCGGCGGCAGTGCCCGAGCGCTGTGCCGCGATCAGATCGATGCCTGGACGGCGATCGCCGCATGACTGTGCCCGCCTGCCTTGGCTGCGGCGCACCGCTGACCCGAACCTGGGTCGATCTCGGCCTGCAACCGCTGGCCAACAGCAACATCCGCCCTGAAAATGCCGCTGCTCCGGAGGCGCGCTATCCGCTGCACGCCCGCGTCTGCGATGCCTGCCTGCTGGTCCAGGTTGATAGCGTCGTGCCGCGTGAAGCCATCTTCAACGATGATTATGCCTATTTCTCGTCCTTTTCGGATTCATGGCTGGCGCATTGCCGGGCCTATGCCGAAGCCATGACGGCGCGTTTCGGACTGGGGCCACAGTCGCAGATCGTCGAGATTGCCAGCAACGACGGTTACATGCTGCAATATTTCGTTGCCGCCGGGGTGCCGGTGCTGGGTATTGAACCCAGTGCCAATACCGCCGCCGCCGCCATCGCCCGCGGCGTGCCGACCGACATCAGTTTTTTCGGCCGTGCCACAGCGCAGCGGCTGGCGGATGCCGGCCAGGCTGCCGATTTGCTTGCGGCCAAGAACGTCCTGGCGCATGTCCCCGACATCAGTGATTTCGCCGCCGGCGTCGCCCTGTTGCTGAAACCCGGCGGCGTCTTCACCGTCGAATTCCCGCACCTTTTGCGCACCATCGAAGGCGTGCAGTTCGATACCATCTACCACGAACATTTCACCTATCTGTCGCTGCTGGCAGTCGAAACCGTGCTGGCGCGCGCCGGCCTGCGGGTGTTCGATGTGACCGAACTGCCCACCCATGGCGGCTCGCTGCGGGTCTTCGCCTGCCATGCCGGCGCCGGCCATGTGCTGATGCCCGGCGTCGCGCAGGTGCGCGCTGCCGAAATCGCCGCCGGGCTCGATCGCCCGGAAGGCTATGCCGGGTTCGATGCGCGCTGCCGCGCCGTTCGCGATGGCTTGCGGGATTTTCTGGCCGGCGCGCGCGCCGCCGGCCACATGGTCGCCGGCTATGGCGCCGCCGCCAAGGGCAATACCCTGCTCAACTATGCCGGCGTCACGGGGGATGACATCGGCTTCCTCGCCGATCGCAGCCCGGCCAAACAAGGCCGGCTGGCGCCCGGCAGCCATATCCCGATCCTGCCGCCCGCGGCGATCTTTGCACAGCGCCCCGATTATGTGCTGATCCTGCCGTGGAATCTGCGCGCCGAGGTGATGGCGCAACTGGCCGGCATCCGCGCCTGGGGCGGGCGCTTCGTCACCGCCGTGCCGCAACTGACCATCGATTGACCATGGAGTTCACGCCGACCGCCATTGCCGGCGCTTACCTGGTGACAATGCAGCCGATTACCGATGACCGCGGCAGCTTCGCGCGCAGTTTCTGCACCGCCGAATTCGCCGCCGCCGGCATCGATTTCACCCCGGTCCAGATGAACCTGTCGCGCAATCCGCAGGTCCACACGCTGCGCGGCCTGCACACACAGGCTGATCCGTATGGCGAGGCCAAGCTGGTGCAGTGCGGGCGCGGCCGCATCTTCGATGTCGCCGTAGATTTGCGCCGCACCTCGCCGAGTTTCGGCGCGCATGTCGGCGTGACGCTTGCAGCCGGCGGCAATGACCTGTTCTTCATCCCGGCCGGCTGCGCCCATGGTTTCCTGACGTTGGAAGCCGACAGCGATGTGCTGTATTACATGGGCACCGCCTTTGTGCCGGGCGTCGGGCTGGGCGTGCGCTGGGACGATCCGGCCTTTGGCATCGCCTGGCCGGCGGTGCCGAAGCTGATGTCGGCGCGCGATGCCGGCTATGCCGATTTTCGCCGATGAAGCGCATTGTCGTCACCGGCGGCAGCGGCTTTGTGGGCCGACAGACCATCGCGCCCTTGCTGGCATCGGGATTCGAGGTGCATCTGATCGGCCGCTACGCCGCCATGGTGCCGCATTGCACGGGGCACCGCATCGATCTTCTGCGCGACGATCCGGCACCGCTGCTTGCCGCCATCGCGCCGACGCATTTTCTCCACATGGCCTGGTATGCCGAACCGGGGAAATTCTGGGCCGCGCCTGAAAATCTTGATTGGCTGGCGGCGTCGCTGCGGCTGGCACGCGGTTTTGCCGCCGCTGGCGGCTGGCGGCTGGTCGGCACCGGCAGCGTCGCCGAATATGATTGGTCGGCGCCGCTGCTCGATGAAAGCGTGACGCCGCTCAACCCGGCGACGCTCTATGGCACCGCCAAGGCGGCGCTGTTTCGCACCCTGTCCGCCGCTGCGCCGGCGCTGGGCCTGTCGTTCGGCTGGGGCCGCATCTTCTTCCCCTATGGACCGGGCGAAAAGCCCGGTCGGTTGCTGCCCGATGTCATCGATGCCCTCGCTGCTAGCCGGCGCGTGGCGCTGAGCGATGGTGGCCAGGTGCGCGATTTCATCCATGTTGCCGATGCCGGCGCGGCGCTGGCAGCGCTGGTGGCCAGCGATGTGCCAGGCGCCGTCAACATCGCCAGCGGTGACCCGCAGCCGCTGCGCACCATTGTCGGGCTGGCGGCAGCGCAGGCCGGTGACGCCCGCCTGATCGACTGGGGCGCCCGGCCACGCCAGACCGGCGAGCCCGACCGGCTGATCGCCGCCACCACCCGTCTGCACGGCGAACTGGGCTTTGTGCCGCGCTGGCCACTGGCCGCCGGATTGGCCGCCATGGTCGCCGAACGCCTTGCCGGCCCGACACTGCAAGCTTAACGGAGCCCCCATGAAAATCAGCATTGATACCGACGCCAGCAGCCTGATCATCGACGGCGCGGCGCATGATCTGCATTCCCGCGAAGCGTTTGCCGTGATTGCCGATCTGTGGGTCAAGACCGGCTGGGTGCGCAAATATTCCTATGGTTTCAGCTGGCTGGGCCGGCCGATCATCCAATTGCCCGACGACATGCTGCGCATTCAGGAAGCCATCTGGCAGGTGCAGCCCGATCTCATTATCGAAACCGGCATCGCCCATGGCGGATCGCTGATCTTTTATGCCAGCCTGATGGAAATGATCGGAAAAGGCCGCGTCATCGGGCTGGATATCGATATCCGCGCCCATAACCGCGCCGCCATCGAAGCCCATGCCATGGTGAAGCGCATCACCATGATCGAGGGCAGTTCGGTGGCGGCTGATGTGGTGGCACAGGTCAAGGCGCTGATCCGGCCCGGCGATGTCGTCATGCTGATCCTCGATTCGAACCACAGTCGCGACCATGTCGCCGCCGAACTGGCGGCCTATGCCGACCTGGTGACGCCGGGTTCCTACATCCTGTCGCAGGATGGCGTCATGCAGATGGTCGCCGGCAGCCCGCGCGCGCCGGCCGAATGGGCCGATGACAACCCGATCACGGCGGTGCGCGCCTTTCTTGCCGCCCGTCCCGATTTCGAACTCGCCAAGCCGCCGCGCCCCTTCGACGAGACGCTGGACACCCCCGATTGTTCGCACCATCCGGTCGGCTGGCTGCGCCGCAAGCCGGCTTGATGCGGCCGCGCCGGTGATAGTCTGCCCGGTTTGCGGCGCATCCGACCCCTGGCTGTCGGTGCGGCGCGCGCGCATTCCGATCTTCCAGAATGTCGTCCACGCCAGCCGCGCGGCGGCGCTGGCGGCGGATCAGGCGGCGTTCACCCTGGGCACCTGCCGCGGCTGCGGTTTCAGCTGGAACACAAGCTTTGATGCCGGACTGATGATCTATGACGAACAATATGACAATCACGTCGAATCGCCGCTGTTCAGCGATTATTACCGCCAATTGGCGGCGATGCTGATCGCCAGGTTCGGCATCACCGACGGAACGGTTTACGACGTCGGCTGCGGCAAGGGTGAGTTCCTGCGGGTGTTTGCCAGCCTGGCACCCGGCGTCCACTGCATCGGGATTGACCCCAGTTGCACGCCGGTGAGCGAGGGCAATTTCGAACTGCGGCGGACGCGCTTTGAACCCTCGGTGTTCAGCGGCGATGCGCGGCTGGTGCTGCTGCGCCATGTGCTGGAACATATTGATGCGCCGCTGGGCTTTTTGCAGGCGTTGCGCACAGCCATGCCGGCGGCACCGCTGTTCGTCGAAGTGCCGGATTTCGACTGGATCCTGCAGGCGGGCGCGTTCTGGGACTTTTGCTACGAACATTGCAATTACTTCACCCCGGCGAGCCTTGCCGGCACGCTGCGCCGCGCTGGCTTCGACATCATCGAAGCGCGCCGCAGTTTTGGGGACCAGTATCAATGGGCCCTCGCCCTGCCGGCGGCGGCAGACGCGGGCCCTGGCCACATTGATGCCGATGCCGATGCGGCCATTGCCGGCGTCGCCGCCTATCTGGCCGCCGAGGATGAGCATCTGGACCGTCTGCGGGCGCGCGCCGATGCCGCCGGCGGGCTGACGCTATGGGGCATGGCGACCAAGGGGGTCATGCTGTCGGTGATGCTGGGCGCCCACCGCATTCGCGGCGGCATCGACATGAACCCTGGCAAGCACGGCCGCTTTGCCCCCGGCAGCGGCGTGGAAATTCACCCGGCGGCCTGGCTGACGTCGCTGCCGCCGGCCGCGGAAGTGCTGGTGATGAACCCCAACTACCACGCCGAAATCAGCCGGATTGCCTGGAGCGTCCGCCGCGATCTGCTGATCGCTGCTGTATAAGACCTATGCCCGCCGCACGGCACGGCCGAGCCGGCGAATGGCATTGCGCAGGACGGTCGCGGTAACGCCCGGCGCGGTGGCCAGGGCCGCGGCACCGGCCTGGCAGGCATCGGCGATCGTCATGATCGGCGGATGCTGGTCGGGGTAACAGATTAACCGGTCCATGATCGCCCGACGCACCAGGCTACCGGCCTGGTCCAGCAGCGTCACGGCCGGCATCGGCGGCACGGCGGCAACATTGTTGGCGGCGGCAAAGCGCGGCAGCCAGGCAGCGATTTCGGCCTGCTTGTCACCCGCCGTGCGGGCGAACACGGCCATTTGGCGGGCCGGATCGAGGGGACCGAACAATGGCTTGACGGCGCGCGCCTGTTGGTAGGATTCGAACACCAGCGCCGGCAAGGACCGCGGCAGGCTGCCATCGGCATTGTCGGGCACGCTGGGATGCAGCGCGATATTGTCCTCGGCGGCAAAGACAGCCGCGGCGCGGCGCTGTGCGGGATCGGATGAGCGCGTGAAATAGGCCGTGCCCGTGCTGGCCAGCGACGCGCCGTTGATCGCCCAGGGCCGCGCCTCGAAATAGAAAGTCTCGCAGGTGCCGGCCAGGATTACCGAGGAATAGATGTCCGGGATGCGTGACCGGAAAAATCGCCCTTCGGCATCGCGGTTGCGATCGATCGCGGCGCGGCGAACAAAGCCGCCGGTGTAAAGCGTCGGCAGGTCGAGATAGGAAATCTCCCCCGCCAGTGCCGCTCGCAGCGCGGCACGGGCATCACGCAGCCCCGACCGCCCGCGCAGCGGCAAATTCAGATGGCCGCCCGGACCACCGGCCAGCGCCGGCCAGAGGTAAATGCCGGGTTGCGTGCGGATCAGTTCAACCGGATAAGCCCGCGCAATGGCATCGATGGCGGCAATACACCCCGGCAGCAGGCCGTCATCATCGCCGATGAAACCCACCCATTCGCCGCGCGCCTGCGCCAGCGCAAATTCCCAATTGTGCGACATGCTGAGCCGCCGCCCGGTGTTGATATAGCGGATGCGCGGATCGCGGTTGGCGGCAACGACCGCCGCCGTATCGTCGCTGCTGGCATTGTCGGAGACCAGGATTTCCAGGCTGGCGAAAGTCTGCGCCGTGACTGTCTGCAACGCATATGCCAGCGTCGCTGCCCGCTCGCGCGTTGGGATGATGATGGTGAAGCGCGGCTCAGCCATGCCCGGGGTTCCACACGGCCGCCAGCCGCGCCCGCACGCTGCCGGCCGCCAGCCCCGCCGCCAGCACTGCCAGCGCGGCGATCAGCGGCAGCAGCACCGCCAGTCCCAGCCGGTCCGGATCAAACAGCCGCCGCAGCGCCAGTGCCGCCGCCAGCGTGCCGGCGGCGGCGAGCATCGGCAATGCCAGATCGGCGGCATACCAGCGCCATAACTCACCGCGCAGGATACGGCGATGCAGCAAGGGCGCCTGCAGGACGATATAGCCGGCGTTGAGCGCGATCCACACCAGCGCCGCCCCGCGTGCCCCGGCAACGGGGACGACGATGAACAGCAGCGGCACCAGCAGGGTGACGGCAACGATATTCGATACCAGCGCCAGCCGCGTCCAGCCATGCGCCACCATGGTGAAATAGGGCAGTTGCATCAGCGCGTTGCACATGGTGCCGATGGCAACTAGCCCGAGCAGCGGCGCCACCTGATCGGCCAGCCCGGCGTTGCCCGTCCACACCAGAAGCGCATCATGGCCAAAACCCACCAGCATCAGCGCGGCCGGCGCCACCAATACGGTGATCAGCTGCGCCCCGGCGTGATAATGCCGGGCGACAGCGGCCGTATCGCCGCGCGTTGCCGCCACCACCAGCGGCGGCGACAGCGCCAGCGTTACCGGGCCCGTGAGCGTGTAGAGCAGCACGCAGACCGATGTCGCCAGCATATAGTAACCGAATTGATCAAGCGGGATCAGCCGTGACAGCAGCACCTTGTCAATCTGGGTGAGCAGCACGGCGAGCAGATTGATGCCCAGCATCCCGCCGGCAAAACGCCGGATTTCCGCCAGCGCCGCCGGTGAAAAGCGCGCCCGGCGATCACCGGCGGGCAACACCGTGTACAGCTTCCCGCCCAGCACCATGAGCGTCAGCAGCGACGCCAGCAATTGCCACAGGAAGAACGCCCCGGTCGTCGGCGCCACAAACGCCAGCAGCAG
>JANYCM010000227.1 GCA_025360285.1 Sphingomonadales bacterium | reverse complement strand
CGATCTGATGGCGCCGGGCGGCGTGCACGCGCTGATCATCAAGGCGATGGCACCAGGGGAGGCTTGAGCATCTTGCCGAAAGTCGGGTCCAGCCCGCTCCCCGGCCCAGCCACCCAACGAGACTATGCTATCTGGGTGGCTGGGCGGGGGAGCGGGCTGGACCCGACTTTCGGCAAGATGCTCAAGCCTCCCCAGGCGCCATCGCCTTGATGATCAGCGCGTGCACGCCGCCCGGCGCCATCAGATCGCCCAGCGCCGCATAGACCAGCCGTTGCCGCGCCACGCGCGATGTGCCGGCAAAGGCGGCGGCGGTGATGTGGACAGTGAAATGGCTTTCGCCGCTGCCGTCATGCCCGGCATGGCCGCGGTGCGATTCGCTGTCATCGACGATGTCCAGCGCCGCCGGGGCCAGTGCGGCGCGCAGCCGCACCTCGATTTCGCTTGCCACTCTGCCCATATGTCGGTTTTTCCTCTGCCGGATCACCCTATACCGGCAACCCCAAGGGACATTGCAACATTTCCGCTGAACAGCCTGAAGCGCCCAAGCGCGCCGGCCGCCTGCATGGCCGCATCGAACGCCCCGAACCCGCCGGCTGCGACCACCCCGGTTGCGCGCTGCCCGGTGAATTCCGCGCGCCGCTGTCGAACCGCCTGCCCGGCAGCGATGGCGGCTGGCAATTCCTGTGCCTCGAACATGTCCGCGCCTTCAATGCGTCCTATAACTTCTTCGATGGCCTCAGCCCCGATGAAATCCAGGCGGCGCAATCGCCGCTCGCCGGCTGGGAGCGCGCCGCGACGGGCAAGGGCGGCCGCGAATCCTTCCATTTCGGCGATGCGCATGATCTGTTCGGCGGCGATCGCGCGCCCGCGCGCCCGCGCCGCTGGGCCGGATTCGGCGATGCCCAGGCGCTGGCGGCGCTGGGTCTCACCGATGCCGCAACGGCGGCGGATGTGCGCCGCGCCTACAAACGCCTCGTCCGCCGCTACCACCCTGACAGCAATGAGGGGGACCGCGGGCAAGAAGGAAAGTTGCAGGCCGTCGTCAACGCCTATACGCACCTGAAATCCGCACCCGCGTTCAAGACGGAGTCCTGAGACAAGTGGCTACAGCAATGTCCGTTTCCAACACCGCCCTGATGGCGCCCGATATCAAGGTTGACGCCCGGGAGGTGTTCGGCGTCGATATCGATATGCAGGTGCCGGCCTTTTCGATGGCCGATGAGCGCGTGCCCGATCTTGACCCCAGCTATGTCTTTGATCCGGACACGACGCTGGCCATCCTCGCCGGCTTCACCTTCAACCGCCGGGTGATGATCCAGGGCTATCACGGCACCGGCAAATCGACGCATATCGAACAGGTCGCCGCCCGGCTGAACTGGCCGTGCGTGCGCATCAACCTTGATTCGCACATCAGCCGCATCGATCTCATCGGCAAGGACGCCATCGTGCTGCGCGATGGCCAGCAGGTGACGGAATTCCGCGAAGGCCTGCTGCCCTGGGCTCTCCAGACGCCCACCGCGCTGGTCTTCGACGAATATGATGCCGGCCGCCCCGATGTGATGTTCGTCATCCAGCGCGTGCTGGAGGTGGAGGGCAAGCTGACCCTGCTCGACCAGAACCGCGTCATCCGCCCCAACCCGTATTTCCGGCTGTTCGCCACTGCCAACACCGTCGGCCTGGGCGATACCACCGGGCTGTACCATGGCACCCAGCAGATCAACCAGGGCCAGATGGACCGCTGGAACATCGTCACGACGCTGAATTACCTGCCGCACCACACCGAAACCGCCATCGTCGTCGCCAAGGAAAAGGCCTTCGACAATGACGCCGGGCGCAAGCAGGTGGCGAACATGGTCAAGGTGGCCGACATGACCCGCGCCGGCTTCATCGGCGGCGATATCTCGACGGTGATGAGCCCGCGCACGGTCATCACCTGGGCCCAGAACGCCACCATCTTCGGCAACATCGGCTTCGCCTTCCGCTTGAGCTTCCTCAACAAGTGCGACGAGGCCGAACGCGGCATTGTGGCGGAATATTACCAGCGGGTGTTCGGCGAGGAATTGCCCGAAAGCGTGGCGGTGAAGGGCAAGCGCTGACAAAATTCCTCTCTCCCTTCAAGGGAGAGGGGGCGTAGTGGCCAACCCCGGGGCTTGCCAGCCGGGGTCTCATGGACCAACCGGACTAACCTCTCGCGGAGTCCCCCATGGCCGCCATCGTCAACGTCCATGAAGCCAAGACGCACTTTTCCAAGCTGCTCGATCGCGCCCATGCCGGTGAAGAGATCACCATTCCCAAGGCCGGCAAGCCCTATGCGCGGCTGGTGAAGATTGCCGACGCGCCGCCGTTCAAGCGCCAACCCGGCGGCTGGCCGGAACTGGCGCCGCTCGTCGATGATGCGATGGACTCGGCGATGACCGAGGCTGACATCGACGCCTGGGAGCAGAAAATTCGGGACATGTGACCGGTGGCGCTGCTGCTGGATACCCATGCCGCGATCTGGTGGTGGCTTGATGCGCCCCAGTTAAGCGCGCCGGTGCGCGCGGCGTTGCTCGCCGCCACGCAGCCTGTGCTGGTCAGCGCTGTGTCGACCATCGAAATCGCCATCAAGTTCCGCATCGGCAAGCTGTCAGAATTCAGTGATCCGATGACCCGCTTTCCGGCGTTGATGGCCGCCAATGGTTTTGAAGGCCTGGCGATCACCCAAAGCCACGCCTTGCGCGCCGGCCTGCTGCCCGGTGATCACCGCGACCCCTTTGACCGCCTGATCGCCGCCCAGGCGCTGGTGGAAAACCTTACCGTCGTCACCCGCGACCCGGCCTTTGCCAGCTTCGGCTGCAAGACCCTCTGGTAGCCCCTGTCAGGCGGCCGCCGCCACCCGCCGCCGCAGCGCCGCGCCGGTCAGGCCGAACCCCGCCACCAGCAGCGTCCATTGCGCCGGTTCCGGCACCGCGGCCATGTTGAAGTTCGCCGCCGCAAAATCATCGTCTGCCGATGCCAGGCCGCGCGCCGCAAAGGCCGGCACGGGCGGCTTGGGAATGCGCGGGATGCCCGGCGTCAGGCCGATGACGCGGAACGCCAGGTCCTTGTTGGCGCCGTTGCCGCGCGGATCGACCAGCGCCAGGATCGGGCTGGGGCTGGTCAATTGCCCGCCGGCATAGCTGTTCTTGGTATAGACGACGCCCTGATAGGTGGAGGCCGAGGTCAGCGCGGCGGTATAGACATGGCCGGTGATCACCGGCGTGTTGTCGAACGCCACATCGGTGAAGCCCGTGTCGCTGGTCAGGGTGAAGGTGCGCTGCGCCACCAGGGCGCCGCTGGTGCCCGTGCCGGCGTACAGGCTGATGGTAATCGGCACCACCGGCATATCGGGATCAAAGCGGCGGAAGTTGAAACCGATGCTGGTCACCAGCGATGAAATCGCCGTGAAGCTTTGGCCAAGCGGCTGAAACGCGTTGATCTGCAGCGCGCCGCCAACGCCATCATTCAGGATGCGCGACGCGGCAACAGGGGTCGCCGACAACAATGCCAGCCCGAGGGCCAAAAATCTAAGCACGAGCAAACCTTCGCATAACACAACCCCCCCGATGCATAGTGCGTTAACTGTCTTCAAATTGCAACGATCGAAAGTTGTAGTAAGTTCCCGCTATTCAACTGCTTGCCGGCGCTCAGCCCGCCGCGCCCAACGCAGCATCGGCGCCCGCGCCCAACGCGGCACTGGCAATGCCGCCCGCCGCGCTGCTACAGTCATCGCACCATGGCTGCCCCTGAAAACCCCATCGAAGATTTCCGCGCCGCCGTCGCCGCCACGCTGCGCGCGCTGGGCCATGCGCCAGAGGTGGAGCTGGCCTATACCGCCGACAAGCCATCGTGCTTCGGCGATCAGGCGCGGGTGCCGCAACCCGGCCGGGCATTGCCGGCCGAACAGGTTGCCGAGGTGCGCGGCTGGGCCGATTCGTTCGCGCTGCGCCGCCGCCACCACGACATGAAGCTGCACAATGTCGATCAGCCCGATGCCGGGGTGGCGCGCGACATCTGGAACGCCGTCGAACAGGCGCGCATCGAGGCGCTGGGCAGTGCCGATATGGCCGGCGTCGCCAAGAATCTCGATCGCATGACCGAAATGCGCGTCCGTGCCGATCCGATCGTGCGCGCCCGCACCCCCGATGAAGTGCCGCTGGCAACGGCGCTCGGCCTGCTGGTGCGCGAACGCCTGACCGGGCAGCCGGCGCCGAAAATCGCCGAGGCCGCCATCGACATGGTGCGCGATGGCATCGAGGCCAGCGCCGGCGCGCATCTTGACGATCTGGTCGCCGCCCAGGGCGACCAGGCGGCCTTTGCCCAGGTGATGCGCCGGGTGTTGTCCGATCTCGGCCTCGGCGCCGATCCCGATGCCGAACCCGAGGATTCGGACGAAACCGAGGACAGCGCCGACGAAAACCAGCCCGGCGATGAAGGCGAGGAACAGGAACAGGATTCGGGCGGCCAGGACCAGAGCACCGAAACCCGCGCCGAAGCCTCGCAGGATGATGCCGAGGCCGGCGAAACCCGCGACGTCGAAATGGATACCGACATGGTATCCGAAGCCGAAATGGGCGAGGAAGGCCAGGAGGGCATGACCCCGTGGCGGCCCAACCTCCCCATGTCCGACCTGCCGCCGGATTTCGACTATAAGGCCTATACAAGGGCGCATGACGAGATCATCGGCGCCGAGGAATTGTGCGATGCGGAGGAACTGACCCGGCTGCGCTCCTATCTCGATCAGCAGCTGATCCCGCTGCAATCGGCAGTGACAAAGCTCGCCAACCGCCTGCAACGCCGGCTGATGGCGCAGCAGAACCGCAGTTGGGATTTCGACCAGGAGGAGGGCATTCTCGATGCCGCCCGGCTGGTCCGCATCGTCACCAATCCGGCCTATGCGATGAGTTACAAGGTCGAACGCGATACCGATTTCCGCGACACGGTGGTGACGCTGCTGATCGACAACAGCGGATCGATGCGCGGCCGGCCGATCAGCATCGCGGCGATCTGCGCCGACATCCTGGCCCGCACGCTGGAACGCTGCGCCGTCAAGACCGAAATCCTGGGCTTCACCACCCGAGCCTGGAAGGGCGGCCAGGCGCGCGAGAAATGGCTGGCCGACGGCCGGCCGGCAAAGCCCGGCCGGCTGAATGATCTGCGCCACATCATCTACAAACAGGCCGATGCGCCGTGGCGCCGGGCGCGCAAGAATCTGGGCCTGATGATGCGTGAAGGCCTGCTGAAGGAAAATATCGATGGCGAGGCGCTGCTCTGGGCGCACGACCGCCTGATGGCGCGGCGCGAGGACCGCCGCATCCTGATGGTGATTTCGGACGGCGCGCCGGTCGATGATTCAACCTTGTCGGTCAACACCGGCAATTACCTCGAACGCCATCTCCGCCAGGTCATCAAGCATATCGAGGGTCGGTCGCCGGTTGAACTCATCGCCATCGGCATCGGCCATGACGTGACGCGCTATTACGCCAAGGCGGTAACCATCATGGACGCCGAACAATTGGGCGGCACCATTATCGACCAGCTCGCCAGCCTGTTCGAAGCCAAGGGCGGCAAGGCGCGCGGGCGGAAATAGGGTGCCGTTCGCCTGCCGCCACAGGGAGGGGAGGAACGAGGTGGTAGTCTGCGGCATCGGCGGACGAATCCGTGGCACAACCGCTGACCCAAGCTTCCTCACTCTCGGTTTATTGCGCTCTCTCGGGAGAGCGAGCGGGACGGCACAATAGAGCCGGTACCGGATAAAGCGCTAGCTCCACAGCGCCCGTGGCGGCCGATCTTTATTCAATCAAAGTAGTTAAAATGTGTTGAGTTTTACTTGATCTCGCAGATGTTTTCG
>JANYCM010000050.1 GCA_025360285.1 Sphingomonadales bacterium | reverse complement strand
CAATTGCCGGCAACCTCGACATCGCGAATGATGTTGTGGCCAAAAAAGACATGATCTATGCCGCGAATCATCGGCTGTGTGCCGTGTCCTGCTTGATAAAAGCGGGTTCGGCTCCACGCCGCAACGTCGGCGGCGCGCTTGTTGAGTGGATCCCGCAAGGCCTCGGCAAAGGCCGGCCAGTCATCGCCATCGACATCGGCATGGACCAGCGCGACGCGGTGCCCGGCCGGCGTCACCAGCTCGATCGCCAGCGGTGCCGCCATCAAGGCGGCGGCAAAGGCGTGGCGCCGGTCAGGCGAAAGGTCGTCGAACCAATGGCCACCATTCACCCGGTACATGTCGGCATCAAGGGCATCACCTGTCGCGGCGCGCCAGGCCATTTCTTCATGGTTGCCGCGCACCCGTGGCCAGTGCAGCCAATCGCGGGCTGCCAGAGAATCCGGCCCATGGTCGATCAGATCGCCCAGCAGGAACAATGTGTCAGTATCGGGATCAAAGCCCATGCCAGCCAGCGCCGCCGCCAGCGCGACGAAGCAGCCATGGATGTCACCAGCGACCAGCGCCCGGCCGTTTGAGCCCGAAAGGTCCACCGTCGTGAACCGCGGGAAGGCTGTCGCTGTCATCGTTCGTCTCTGATGTCAGGTTCGGGCGGGCTTGATTGCCGCCGGCACCGCCACTACCAGAGCGGTAATCGCGGGTATAGCTCAATGGTAGAGCACTAGCCTTCCAAGCTTGTGATGCGGGTTCGATCCCCGCTACCCGCTCCAACGCGGCTACGTCCATATGCCGTGTTTTTGCGGCTGCGCCGCAGGGCGGCGCCGGCCAGGCCGAACCCGGCAATCAGCATCGTCCAGCTTGCCGGTTCCGGAACGCCGCCGGCCAGGGGGTTGCTGTCATAGAAGGTGAAGGTCACACCGCCGTCGGGGGCCGCGGCGATGATATCGTAATCAGGCCCCTGGAAACTATAGAAGAACGCGCAGTTGGCGGTGTTGCCGGTGAACACCTGCGAACAGTTGTTGCTGTCGTGCGGCGGCAGGAAGATGGCGCGGACGACATTGTCCTTCAGCAGCGTCTGGACCGGCCCGCCGCCGCAGGTTGGCGCGCCGGTCGTCGACATGCAGCCGGGAATATAGAAATAATCATTGCCGGTGATCGCCGGGATCGGATTACCGTCCATGTCGAAACCGGCCCCCATCGGGTCCCACCACAATATGGTTTCCGAACCATAGACTTCCCAAAACGCCGAGGTGATCTGTCCGGTATCGACGCCGACCCACATAGTTTGCGGCACGGAAACCGGCGCTGCATCATATAGTTCGGCAAAGCCGCCCGATGCCGTGACCGTTTGCTGAAAAATTATCGCCGCGGACGCGGGTGTTGCCACCGCCAACGCCAAAGCCGTGAACAGCAGTGCACGCATGCCTGTCTCCCGTTCCCCACCGGCAAAGAACATAGCATGACCGCCGCATTCTGCAAAACCGTGCCGATGACTGGTGATCGGCGATGGCTGGCCGTGGTTAACCCTTTCCGCCGCCGTGCCGTTTCATCCTGCATCGGAACGGAGGGTGATGATGACGGCACATGACGGGCAGTTGGCGGCTTTGGTGCAGGGTGCGCCGCCATTATCGGGGCCGCTGGCCCTGTACGACCAGATTCGCGGCCTGCTGGTGCTGACGGCGCTGCCCCCCGTTCCCGATGTCTATGACCTGTTGTGGCGTTATGTCCGCGATGAGGATCATGACCTGTCGCTGGCCGTCGATACCGCCATCACGCTCGGCGAATTTGATCTGGCGCAGGTGGCGGCACTGCGCCGGGCGCATTGCGGCGATGTCGGCCAGCAGGAAGTGGCGGCGCTGGTCGAAGCCGCGCATGATCAGGCCGAGGCGCTGACCCTGCGGATCGAGGCCGGGCGCACCGACCTTGCCGATTATGGCCGCGCCATTGCCGACGGCGGGGCGCGGCTGGCGGCGCCGCTGGATGCCGCCGGGCTAGCCGCCTTGCTGGAACAACTGGGCGCCGCGACCGCGACGATGCAGGCGGCCAACGCCCGGCTGGAAAGCGAACTGGCCATGGCGGCGACCGAGGCCAAGGCGCTGTCCGACAAATTGGGCGCCGCCGAACGCGCCGCGATCACCGACCAGTTGACCGGGATGCTCAACCGCCGCGGCACCTTCGAGGCGCTGGCGCGCATCCAGGGCGAATGCCGGGGTGATACCCTGCCGCTGGCCGTCGCGATGATCGATATCGACCATTTCAAGCGCTTCAATGATCGTTTTGGCCATGCGCTGGGCGATGAAGTGCTGCGCTTTGTCGCCCGCCATGTTGCCGATCGCATTGCCGGCAAGGGCGGCATCGTCGGCCGGCTGGGCGGCGAAGAATTTGTCGCCATGTTGCCGGGGCAGGACATGGGGGCCGCGGCGGCGATGATAGACCGCGCCCGCGCCGAACTCGCCAGCCAGATCATCCGCAACACCAGCGACGGATCGAGCATGGGCCGCGTCAGCTTTTCGGCCGGGGTCGCCGGTGACCGGGCCGATGACAGTTGCGACACGCTGATCGAACGCGCCGACCGGGCGCTGTACACCGCCAAGCGGCTGGGGCGCGACCGGGTGGTGCCGGATCGCAGCTGAATCGGCGCGCGGCCTGAAGACCTCATTGAAAGGTTCATTGACACGGCCGCCGCCATTGGCCACTAGGCCCGCTCTCCGCGGCGTGTCCCTGGAGGGGTGGCCGAGCGGTCAATGGCAGCAGACTGTAAATCTGCCGGGTTTTCCCTACGTTGGTTCAAATCCAACCCCCTCCACCACGTGTCTGATGGTTTTTGCAGCGTCGCTGAACGGCACCAGCCCGCGCCGCAAACCCGTCTTTGGCCGGCCACCCATTTAGGATACTCTCGTTGGGTGGCAGGGCGGGGGCGCGGGCTGGTGCCGTTCAGCACATCCACATGACAGCCCCTACCGAACCCGCTAAGCCGCCGCCATGGGACGCAGACCACATCCAAAACCGCTCGCCGGGCAGAAAAGCCCCTATCCGCGCCTTTATGGCCGTCACGCCGTGTTTGCGGCGCTGGACAACCCCGAACGTGTCTTCCGCAAGCTGCACCTGACGCCGGCGACGGCGAAGACAGTGGTGATCCCCAAGGGCCTCGCCGTGCAGTTCGGCGATGACCATGATCTGGGCCGGCTGGTGCCTACCGATGCGCCCCACCAGGGCTTTGTGCTGGAAGTCGAACCGCTCGAATCGGTGTGGCTTGGCGATGTGCTGGCCAATGCCGCCCAGGATGGCGCGAACCGGCCGATCATCGTGCTCGATCAGGTTACCGATCCGCACAATGTCGGCGCCATCATGCGGTCCGCCGCCGCCTTCAATGCCCGGGCGCTGGTGACGCAGGACCGCCATGCGCCAGGCGAATCGGGGGTGCTGGCACGATCGGCGTCGGGGGCGCTGGAGATTTTGCCCTGGTGCCGGGTGGTCAATCTGGCCCGCGCGCTCGACGAGATTGGTGAAGCCGGCTTCTGGCGCATCGGGCTGGACGGAGAGGCCGCGGCTGACCTGGAAGGCGCCCTCGCCAAAACCCAGCCTTGCCTGGTGCTGGGCGCCGAAGGCGATGGCATGCGGGCGTTGACGCGTGAACGCTGCGATCAGCTCGCCAGGCTGCCGATTGCGGCGGCGATGGAGAGTTTGAACGTGTCGAATGCGGCGGCGATCGCGCTGTATGCGGCGGCGCGGCGGGAGCTGTAGCCGTCAGCCGATCCGTACCACCTGGCCCGATCCGGCATCGCGGTACAGATCGACGCGTTCACCATCCCAATGATAATCGAGGTGGCGGCCCTGCACCGGTTGCCGCGCCAGATCGGGGTAGAACAGCGCCACCGCCTGGCCCGCCGGCCAGCGCACGCTGGGATAGACCAGGCCATTGCCGCCGCCGGCGCGCAGGGTGCGGGCCAGCGCCTGGCCGGGGGCGTGATCGTCCGGATCAAGCAGCGCAGGATCCGTGCCGGGGCCGCGCAGATCGGTCAGCCGCGCGCCGACGACCATGACCAGTTCGCGGAATTGCGACGTCCAGCCCGGTGCCTCGCCGGTCGCGGCCATGAAGCGGCCATGGTGGTGGATGGTTTCGAACAGCGCCACCTCGAAGCGGTTGCCGGCATATAGCGCGCCAAAGCTGCCGTCATGAAAGCGCCCTGGCCGGTCGGGGCTGGCATGGGTGAAAGGCGCCATCAGCCAGGATGAACCCGGCCCGCCGGCGCGGCGACCTTCCGGCACCAGGTCGAGTTGCCCCAGCCCGGCCATCAGCCGCGGATTGGTCTTGGCCTCGGCAGCGAGCAGCAGCGGCCAGTCGGCGGGATCGGCAATATCCTCGAACAGATCAATCGGCGGGTGGATGCTGCGGATGATGCGGACGGCGGCGGGCCAATCGACCCGCGCGAGCGGCGGTTTCACCAGCCGCCGCGCTCCGCATCCAGATAGCGGCGCACGCGCATCAGATCGGTCAATTCGCCGCCGAGCATGATCTGCAGGGCCGCGGCACCGCCGAACGCCGCATTGGGCGCCGCGATCCAGCGATAACCGCGTTCGGCCTCGCGGAAGATCAGCCGCAGCGCCTTGTGGATGCCCATCAGGTTCGACAGGCGGGCCCGTGTATCGCGATCCAGCCGGCCGGCATCCCCGGCCTTCCAGCGCCGATAGGTGCGCAGCGGCAGATCGAGCAGCACCGCCGCCTGGTCATCGGTCAGCCCCCATTTGCCGAACAATTGCACCGCAGCGCGCAGCATGGCGCCAGCTTCGGCATCGCTGACCGGATCGGGGGTGAAATCCGGCGCGGTCGTGTTGACCGGGCGAAGCTGAAACTGAGTAGCCATATGGCATTACATAGCCACAAAGCTGCCAAATGGCAACAGCGGACGGCGGGGCGGGGGCGGGCGCACCCGACCGCCTGCCGCACTTTTCTGCCGGTCAGGCCATGCTGCGGGAACGCCCGTCGTTCAATCGGCGTTCAGTGCACGCCGTTCAGGCAGGATTGGCCCGCAAGGGCGTTGTAAGCGTAGGGAGATCATGATGAAGACATTTGTCGCTATCGCCATTGCCGTTGGCGTGATGGCCGGCACGGCATCGGTTGCCGAGGCGCGTGACGGCTGCGGCCGCGGCATGGCGCGCGGACCGCACGGCCATTGCCGCGTCATTGGTGGCCCCGGTGCGGTCGTCGTTGGCCCCGGCCGCCTTGTTATCGGCAATTTCTATGCCGGTCGCGGTTACTGGGATGGTCGCCGCTATTACCAGCACCGTTATCGCCACCATAACGGCTGGCGTTACCGCTAGGCCGCGCCAATTCGGCAGGTCAGCAAGCGCTGGCCTGCCGAAGTCGGGTCAATAGCTCTCCGCCGCATAGACGTTCGCCACATCGCCGCCCCAGGCCCCATTATACAGCGAAAGCATCCGGTCGGCATTGGTCAGGCCACTCGCCGCGATTTCACGCAGCGGGTTTAGGAATCCCTGTTCGGTATCACCCATGCGGTTATGGCGGGCACGCCGCGCCAGCCCGGCGTCGGCGATGGCGAGCACCTGTTTCGCCAAATCCTGCAGCGTGCCGCCATTGGGGCTGGCCGCCTGCAGGGCGAGCCGCGGGACTTCGGCACGCAGCCGGTCATGGTCGGCCGGGCTCCAGTGCTTGACAAGGTCCCAGGCGGCATCCAGCGCCACGTCATCATAGAGCAGCCCGACCCAGAAGGCCGGCAGCGCGCAGATGCGATCCCAGCGCCCGCCATCGGCACCGCGCATTTCGAGATAGCCCTTCAGACGCACCTCGGGAAAAGCCGTGGAAAGATGGTCCTTCCAGTCACCGATTTTGGGCTTTTCACCGGGCAGCACACTCAATTTGCCGTCGATGAAATCGCGGAAGCTGAGGCCCGCCGCATCGATATATTTGCCCTGGCGATAGACAAAGTACATCGGCACATCGAGGGCATAATCGGTGTAGCGTTCAAAGCCGAAGCCATCTTCAAAGACGAACGGCAAGGTGCCGGTGCGCGCCGGGTCGGTATCGGTCCAGATATGGCTGCGGAAGGATTTGAAGCCGTTCGGCTTGCCTTCGGTAAAGGGCGAATTGGCAAACAGTGCGGTGGCCAGCGGTTGCAGCGCCATGCTGACCCGGAATTTCAGCACCATGTCTGCCTCTGACGCATAGTCGAGGTTGGTCTGGATGGTGCAGGTGCGCAGCATCATGTCGAGGCCGAGGTTACC
>JANYCM010000038.1 GCA_025360285.1 Sphingomonadales bacterium | reverse complement strand
ACCGGCACATCGGTTCGCCCGGCGATTTCGAGCCCGCGCAGCGCCATCGCCGTGGCGCGATTGGCCCAGGCATTGCCGGAGACCGTGGTGATGCCCAGCACATCGACATCATCGGCGGCGAGCAGCATCAGATGCATCAGCGCAAAGCCTTCATCATCGATGATGACCTTGCGGCGCGGTTCCGCTGCTGCGGCACTGGCCAGCAGCAGGACGCACAACAGCGCCATCAATTGGCGGACAGCGGCGCGCATCAGTGCATTGCCAGAAAGGCGTCGAGGCGTTGCAGATGCTGTGCGATTGCTGCCGGCGGCAGGAATGATCCGGTCAGGCTGTTGCGCGCCAACACCGCCAGATCGGCCTTGCCCAGGCCCCGCCCATACGCCACGGCGCGGAAATTATCGGCGATATAGCCACCAAAATACGCCGGATCGTCGGAATTGATCGTGGCGCGCAGCCCCAGTGCCAGCATCCGGTCGATGGGATGATCCTCGATCGCCGGCACCACGCACAGCTTGACGTTGGACAACGGGCAGACCGTCAGGGTCATGCCGTCCCCCACCAGCCGGTCCACCAGCGCTGCGTCCTCCAGCGACCGGTTGCCATGGTCAAGCCGGTCAATCTTCAGCCCGTCGAGCGCCTGCCAGACATAAGCGGGCGGGCCTTCTTCCCCGGCATGGGCGACGAGCCGCAGACCCTTGGCGGCGGCCGCCGCAAATACCCGGGCGAATTTTTCGGGCGGGTGGCCGATTTCGGAGGAATCGAGCCCGACCGCAGTAATCCGATCGAACCAGGGTTCGGCAGCGGCAAGGGTCGCAAAGGCATCATTTTCGCTCAGGTGACGCAAGAAGGACATGATCAGGCAACTGGTGATGCCGTGCTTCGCCTCGGCCTCGGCCATCGCCGACAACAAGCCCTCGATGACCGTGCCAAAGGCGATTCCCCGCGCCATATGGGTCTGCGGATCGAACATGATTTCGGCATGGACAACGCCATCGGCCGCCGCCCGGTCGAAATAGGCGGCGGCGAGGTCGTGAAAATCCCGGGCCGTGCACAGCACAGCGGCGCCGGCGTAATAAATGTCGAGAAAGTCCTGAAGATTGCCAAAGGCATAGGCGGCGCGGACGGCCTCAACCGAGGCATAGGGAATGGCAATGCCGTTGCGATGTGCGCAGGCGAACATCAGTTCGGGTTCCAGACTGCCCTCGATGTGCAAGTGCAGTTCGGCCTTGGGCAGGCCGGTGATGAAGGTGTCAAGGTCGGTCATAGGGCAGCTTTAGGCGGCGGCGATGGTGCCAGCAATTGCCATGAACATAATGCCTTGTTGCCGAAATGCGCGCTTGGGATCAGGCGGGCTGGCACGATCCGCCCCGATAGCGCGGCACGCTGTCGATCTGTCCTACACCGGCCAAATGGGTTATACTCGTGCCCGTTCTTTGACATCGGGAATTTGATCATTGACCGCCCATCGGCAGCGGCCGGCACCCAAGCCGCGAAAAACAGCCGAAACAGGAAAATAAGGAAAATAAGTGGAGATAATTATAAAATTTAACCTATTCTGCACATTAAATTGCTTCAAATGGCAATAAAATAACTATAGTGGAATCATTATCATGCCGCAACGCCTCAGCCTGACCGCCCTGCTGGTTCGCGACTATGACGAAGCCATCGGCTTTTTTGTTGGCAAATTGGGCTTCGCGCTGGATCATGACGTCGCGCTGACCCCAGACAAGCGCTGGGTCGTGGTAACGCCGCCGGGCGGGTCGTCGGGGTTGTTGTTGGCCAGGGCCGCCGACGATCGCCAGCGCGCCGGCATCGGTGACCAAGGCAGCGGGCGGGTCTTCCTGTTCCTGGAAACCGATGATTTCACCCGGGACCATGAACGCTATGGGCAGCGCGGCGTTCGCTTTGTGGAAGCCCCACGCCGCGAAGCCTATGGCATGGTCGCCGTGTTCGAAGACCTTTACGGCAATCGCTGGGACTTGATCGAACCGGCATCCCGGTCCCAGGCGCAGTCGCCCAGCACATAGGTCTGGCGGATCGCCCGGTCGTCGCCAAGGATCTGCAGCGCAAACAGCCGCTCGGCAAGGCTGGACCCAGCGG
>JANYCM010000028.1 GCA_025360285.1 Sphingomonadales bacterium | reverse complement strand
TCGGCATAGAGTTGGCGGACGCGGGCCTTTTCCTTGTTGGGCAGTCCCGATGGCATCGGTCCGGCCGGCACGAACATCGCCGGCAGATGGCCAAAACGCAGCGCGCCGATAAGCAGGCCGGGGACGATCTTGTCGCAGATGCCGAGCAGCGCAACGCCTTCAAACATGGCGTGGCTGAGCGCGATGGCGGTGCCCATGGCGATATTGTCGCGGCTGTTCAACGACAGATCCATGCCGGCCTGGCCCTGCGTCACGCCATCGCACATCGCTGGCACGCCGCCGGCCACCTGCGCCGTCGCGCCGACTTCGCGGGCGAACAGCTTGATCTGCTCGGGGTAGCGGCCATAGGGCTGATGCGCCGACAACATATCATTATAGGCTGTGACGATGCCGATGTTCATGGCGCCGCCGGCGCGGATGACGCGCTTGTCATCGCCGGCGGCAGCAAAGCCGTGGGCAAGGTTCCCGCAGGAAAGATTGCCGCGCGCCGTGCCCGCCTCTCCCTGCCTCGCGATGAAATCGAGATAGGCGCGGCGGCCGGGGCCGGACCGGGTGATAATCCGCTGGGTAACGGCGGCAACGACGGGGTGGATTTCGGTCATGGCATCACTCCTGCAAGCCGCAAATGCGCCAGCAAGGCGGCGGCGCCCGGCGCCGCCGCCGCGCCTGCCGCCGCCACCGTGGCGCGGTAATCGTCGAGAATGGTGCTGCCCAGCGCCGTCAGCACGGCCCCGCCGCCACCCGGACCACCCTTGCTGGTGGTGACCAGCGGCGACGAAAAGGCACGATTCATGGTTTCAACGAGCCGCCAGGCCCGGCGATAGCTGAGGCCCATGGTGCGCGCCGCAGCCGAAATTGACCCGGTGGCGGCGATGCCGGTCAGCAGATCGGCCTTGCCGGGGCCGAGGGCGATCGCGCCGCCGACGTGCAGCCGCAGGGTCAGCCCGAGATGGGGTTCGCTCATGCCGCCTCAATAGGGTTTGCCGCGGCGACGGGGAAGCAAAACCACCGGCACCCGCCATGGCGGCGACCATTGCGCCGCGCCCGGCAATCGGCATGATGCCGGCAAGGCGCGCCAAAAGCGCCGATTCGCACATGGGGAGGCGGTTATCGCCACGATCATTGCACCTGACATGGTGGTTACCGTGCCGGTAGCGCCATCGGCAACGCGCCGCGCCGCCAATGCCTGGGTGCTCGCCCAGGCGGTGCGAGATCCCTATGTCATCATCATCGCCATCTATATCTTTGCGCCCTACTATGTGACGCGTGTGGTTGGTGATCCGGTGCAGGGCCAGGCGCTCGTTGCGTCGGCCAACAAATGGGGCGGCTGGGTCGTCATGGCGACAGCACCGCTGCTCGGCGCGATGGTCGATCGGCTGGGTCGGCGCAAGCCCTGGCTGGCCGGCGTCATCGCTGTACTGGTGCTGGCCATCGCGAGCCTGTGGTTCGCCGTTCCCGGTGGCGGCCTGCCGCAACCCGCGATGGTGGCGATCTTTGCCGGCATCACCGCGCTGTTCGCCTATCACGAGATGCTCCACAACGCGCTGCTGATCCCGGCCGCCGGTATGGCCGGGGCGGCGCGCGCCTCCGGCCAGGCGCTGGCCGGGGGCAATGCCGTTTCGGTGGCCATGCTGGTCGCCGTGCTGTTCGCCTTTGCATTGCCCGGCAGGGTCGATTGGGGCTGGCTGCCGGCGGCGCCGTTGTGGGGACTTGACCCGGCGAAGGGCGAACCCGATCGCATCACCACGTTGATCGTCGCCGTCGCCATGGCGCTGGGCAGCCTGCCGCTGTTTTTCCGTGTGGCCGATGACAAGCCCAGCGGATTGTCGATCGGCGCTGCCTTTCGCGCCGGGGCCGGTGACCTGGTCGGGCTGTTTCGCGGTGTTCGCGGCCACCGCGACGCGCTGTTGTTCCTGCTGGCGCGAATGATCTACACTGATGGCCTGACGGCGATCCTGGTGTTTTCCGGGCTTTACGCTGCCGGCGTGATGCATTGGGCAACGCTGCAAATGCTCGGATACGGCATCATCCTGTCGATTGCCGCCGTCGCTGGCGGCCTGCTTGCCGGGGTGCTCGATACGCGGCTGGGGCCCAAGCTGGCGCTGAAGCTCGAACTGACGCTGTTGATCATTGCCGAAATACTGGTGTTGGGCACGGCGCCTGATCATATCCTGTACCAGCCCTGGTCCGGGCCGCCGCTGTGGCAGGGGCCAATGTTTACCACCCTGCCCGAAATCCTGTTCCTGGGGCTCGGTTGCCTGATCGCCATTACCGTTACCGCCGCCTATGCCTCGTCACGCACACTGCTGACGCGGGTGGCGCCGCGCGACGGCATGGGTGTGTTCTTCGGGCTTTATGCACTGTCGGGCACCTGCACCATGTGGCTGGGGCCATTGCTTGTCGAACTGGGCACCCGCATCGGCAAGACCCAGGCGGCGGGCATGATGCCGATCATCGCGATGTTGGCGGTCGGGCTGACCGCGCTGTTCTTAGTACGCGGTGGCGGCCGCCACCTGCCGGAATGATGGGGCGGATCGTCCCGCCTGCGTGCAATTGCTTGCACTTTCGTCATCATACCGGCGTATAGCGCGCAGATTCGGGCGCGGGGGCGCCTGGCGGTCGATCGGATATGCGATGCTGAGCGGATTGAAAATGTTGTCGATGGGCGGCCGGGAGGTCTGGCCGCTGGTCGAAGGCGGCAAGGGCGTTGCCGCCACCAACCATCTGTCATCGGGCGCCTGGGCGCTGGCCGGTGGCGTCGGCACCATATCGGCGGTCAATGCCGACAGCTATGATCCGACGGGTCGGATAATCCCGCAGATCTATCGCAAGCTAAGCCGGCGCGAACGCCATGAGGAACTGGTCGAATATGCCATCGAAGGCGCCGTGCAGCAGGTGCAGCGTGCCTATGAAATGGCGTCGTCGGAACTGTCACGCGGGCTCGGGGCGCTCAACATCAACGTATTGTGGGAAATGGGCGGGGCGCAGCGCGTGCTGACCGGCGTGCTGGAACGCACCCGCGGCCTGGTCAATGGTGTCACCTGCGGCGCCGGCATGCCCTACAAACTGTCCGAAATCGCCGCGCACCACGGTGTGCATTATTACCCGATCATCAGCAGCGCCCGGGCGTTTCGCGCGCTATGGAAGCGCGCTTATTCCAAGGCGGCCGAATGGCTGGGCGCTGTCGTTTATGAAGATCCCTGGCTCGCCGGCGGTCACAACGGCCTGTCGAACGCCGAAGACCCGCGCAGCCCGCAGGATCCTTACCCCAGGGTACGGGACCTGCGCGCCACTATGCGCGAATCGGGCATCCCCGATTCGGTGCCGATTGTCATGGCCGGCGGCGTCTGGGCGCTGCGCGAATGGACCGACTGGCTCGATAATCCCGAACTCGGCCAGATCGTTTTCCAGTTCGGTACGCGGCCGCTGCTGACCCAGGAAAGTCCCATTCCCGATGCCTGGAAACAGCGGCTGATGACGTTGCAGGAAGGCGATATCCTGCTGCACAAATTCTCGCCGACCGGCTTTTACTCCAGCGCGGTGCGCAATCCCTTCTTGCGCAACCTGGAAGCGCGGTCGGAACGCCAGATCGCCTTTTCCACGGCGGCAACCGGCGATCACCAGTTCCTGCTCGATGTCGGGGTCGGCCGGAAAAACTACTATGTCACCCGCGACGACCTGCTGCACGCCCGCGAATGGTTTGGCGCCGGCTTCACCGAAGCATTGAAGACCCCCGACAATACGCTGGTATTCGTCACGGCGGCCGAAAAGGCCGTCATCCGCCAGGACCAGTCGGATTGCATGGGTTGCCTGTCGCAATGCGCCTTCTCAAGCTGGGCCGACAGCGAGACCAACACCACCGGGCGCCTCGCCGATCCGCGCAGCTTCTGCATCCAGAAGACGTTGCAGGATGTCGTCCATGGCGGCGATACCGAGCAGAATCTGGTCTTTGGCGGCCATTCGGCGTTTCGTTTCGCCAAGGACCCCTTCTATTCAAACGGCTTTGTGCCAACGGTGAAGCAACTGGTCGATCGCATCCTGACCGGGGATTAATCCGGCCGGCATTGCATCGGCTGTCTCAGTCGCCGACAATGTTGTCATGATGGTGACTTCGGATTTGGCGCTGCGCCTGCTGACGGCAACTGCCATCGGCTGCACTATCGGCCTCAACCGTGATCTCCACGGCAAGCCGACCGGTGTGCGCACCCTCGGGTTGGTCGGCCTCGCCTCGGCGATGATCATCGCAATGGCGGCCGACATTGGCGGCCCGGGCGATGTCACGCGCGCCATTCAGGGCATATTGACCGGCATTGGCTTCCTTGGCGCCGGCGTGATCATCAAGGAAGCTCAAACTGACCGCGTCCATGGCCTGACGACGGCGGCAACGATCTGGTTGACCTCGGCTCTGGGCGTCGCCTGCGGGCTGGGCATCTGGGCGCTGGCGCTGCTGGCAGCCGGACTGGCATTTTTCGTGCTGATCGTCGGTGGTCCTATTGAGAAGCACCTGCGCCAGCGCTGGCCGCATCCCAAGGTCGATGATCCGGACGTGTTACAATGATGCAGCAAATCAGCCATTTCGTGCGCGTCGCGATCGCCGATCTGCGGCCGACGCAGATGACCGTCGGCTACCGCGAAGTCGCCGCCAAGTGCGCCGCCTGGGGCAACATGTCGAAATCCGATCGTCAGCAGTTCCTCGATGGCCATGTCGTGCCGACTGTCATCGGCCCCAAGCAGCGCATCTATGTCGTCGATCATCATCACCTTGCGCGCGCGCTGGCCGATGCCGGGCACGACACGATCCTGGCCGGACATCTTGCCGACCTGTCAGCGCTGGAAAAACCCGAATTCTGGGGCGTCATGGACCACCGCAAATGGGTCTATCCCTATGATTCAGCCGGGGTGAGGCAACCCTTTGCGGCGATCCCCAAGGGGATCAAAGCCTTGGCCGACGACCCGTGGCGCAGCCTGGCCGGGGCGGTGCGCGAGGCCGGTGGTTATGCCAAGGAAACCGAACCCTTTGCCGAATTCCTGTGGGCGGATTTCTTTCGCCGCCGCCTTGATGCCGCGCTGCTCGCGGCGGATTTCAGTAAGGCGCTAAAGGCGGCGCTGGCGATCGCCCATACGCCGGCAGCGGCTCATATGCCGGGCTGGTCGAGCCTGAAATAGCCAGGGCCTTTACCACTGTAACCTTTTACCCGCTGCTGCCGAACCAGTGTTTGCAGCAAGATCGGGCAGGGCAAGGCGCAATGAATGGCAAATCGCAGCAATGATGCGCTTGGCGACCTTGGCACCGGCCCTTGCGCGCGCTGCGGTGCCGGCTAGGCTGGCGTTCGGGATGGACATCGCGGTGGTTCAGGATCGGCACGGCTGGGGCGCGCTGATGGCCGCCGCCCAGCGCGGCGAGGCGGCACCCTATCGCCGGCTGCTCGCCGAATTGCGGCCTTGGCTGCTGCGCTATTTCGGCCGCCGGCTGCCGCCATCAATGGTGGAGGATGCCGTGCAAGACACGATGATCGCCATCCATGCCAAGCGCCATACCTATGATCCGGCACGGCCTTTCGATGCCTGGCTGGCCGGGGTCGCCCGCTACAAATGGATCGACCAGTTGCGCAGCGCCAGCCGTCATGCCGCCGACGAACTGCCCGAAACCCTGGCGACACCCGATCACGAAGCAGCGGTAACGAGCGCCACGGCCCTGGAGCGGTTGATGGCAACCTTGAAACCGGCGCAATCCGACGTCATTCGCCTCGTCAAGCTCGAAGGATTGAGCATTGAGGATGCCGCCGCCCGTACCGGCCAGTCCGCATCCCTGGTCAAGGTCAATATTCACCGCGGCCTTGCCCGGCTCGCCAATATTGTCGAAGGCCAGAATGACGCCGATTGACCTGAAACCCCGCGACGCGCTGATCGATACGCTTGTCGATGACCTGCGCCCCACCCGTCCGCTGCGCCGGTCGCATGATGCCGCCATCCTGGCCGGGCTGGCGATTGCCGAGATCCTGTTGTTCGTCTGGCTGCGCGGCATGCGCAGCGATGTTCATGAAGCGATGCTGACCATGGCCTTTTGGTGGAAGGCTGGCAGTCTGGCGGTCATCGCCGTGCTGGCAGCAGCGGCGACCTTGGTGTCGCTCGATCCGGCCGCCAACAGCCGGCCGGGGCTGGCTGGGTTGTGGCGGGCGATCCTCGTCGCTCTGCCGGCGATGCTGGCGCTGGGCTGGCTGCTCGATGCAGGGGCCGTCGGCCGCGCCGCTCTGGTCGCCCGGCTGGAATGGCGTGAGGGTGTCGCCTGCCTTGTCAACGTACTGCTGCTGTCACTGCCCTTTGCGCTCGCGCTGGGCGTACTGATCCGGCGCGGCGCATCGGTGCAGCCAGCGCGCACAGCGCTGGCCGCCGGATTGGCAGCGGCGGGCTTTGGTGCCTTTGTCTTTGCCTTTCACTGCAACCATGACGATCCACTGTATGTGGCGGTCTGGTATGGCGGCGCCGTTGCCGGCATCGGCGGGCTCGCCCGGCTGATCGTGCCGCGCCTGACGCGCTGGTAAGGTGCATGCCGGTACCTGTCACTGACCGTAGCGAAGCCGCGCTGACGCCCCAGCAATGGGGGGCGATGCTGGCGGATGCGCCGCCACCGCTGGTCGCGCTGGATGGCGGGTTGCTGCGCCGCTGGCAGGGCACGGCGGCGGAAATGCAGCAACCGCCGCTCGATCACCATTATTTCGCCATCCACCTGGGAGGCCCCAAGCGAGTGCATCGCCGCGGTGAAGGCGCTGCCCGGCAACAGGATGTGGCGCTGGCATCGGTCACCATGGTGCCCGCCGGCACCGCCTTTCGCTGGTTCACCGAAGGACCGATCGCATTTTCGCATCTATATGTCGCACCGCGTCGCCTTGGCCGCACGCTACGCGAAACCTTTGACCGCGAACCGGCCCATGTCGATCTTTTGCCGCACATTGGCTGGGACGACCCGCTGGTGTCATCCCTGCTGCTGGCGATCTTCGACCCGGCGCTGGATCGCGATCCCGATGGCCGGCTGGCGCGCGACAGCTGGTTCGAAGCGCTACTGACCCGCGTTGTCCATGCAGGATCAACCCTGGCACTGGGCACACCGCGCGCCCGCAACAGCCTGGCACCGCGCACCTTGGCACGGCTGAAAAGCTTCATGGACGCCCATCTTGCCGAGGATATCAGCCTCGACCGGCTCGCCGACGTCGCCGGGCTGAGCCGCTTTCACCTGTGCCGGGCGTTCCGCGAATCGACCGGCCATCCACCCCACGCCTGGCTGACCCGGCTGCGGCTGGCGCGTGCCCGACAATTGCTGCGCGGCACCAGCCTGCCGGTCAGCGAAGTGGCGCGGCAGTGCGACTTTGCCAGCCCCAACCAGTTCGCCACGAGCTTCCGCCGCGCCATCGGCGCGACGCCTTCGGCGTACCGGCAGAGCGCCTGACACCAAGCCTTTGATTCCCAAACAAAACGGGCCGGTCCATTAGGACCGGCCCGCTGCTGCCACGGGGGGCAGGGGCAACAATCAGTTCTTGGGCTTGGCGGCCATGGCGTCGGTGGCCATGGCATCGGCCTTCTTGGTCTTCTTCGGCGCGGCCATGGCATCGGCCTTTTTCGGCGCGGCCATGGCATCGGCCTTCATGTGATCGCTGGCCATCGCATCAGTCTTCATCGCATCGGTCGCCATCGCATCGGCGGGCTTTTTCGGGGCGGCCTGGGCGGCGGTGCCGATCAGGGCGAAGGCGAGCGCGGCGGTGGTGATCTTGAGGATGTTCATGTCAGTTTCTCCTGAGGTTGGTTGGGGTTGGGGGTTGATGAACAGTTGCGGCGCAGTGTGCGCCGGGACGCGGTCCACCGGAATCGGCGGATTTGCGCGAAACTTTGCGGGATTGCGAAAGATCAGCCGCGGGCGGCAGCAAGGATGGCGCCGCCGGGACCGGCCTGGACAAAGGCGGCGGTGGCGAGGCCGGGCAGTTGGGCCGCCGGCACGTTGAAATGCGCCGCGCCGCCGGACCAGCTGCCGATCTTGATCAGTTCGCGCACGATATTGCGGTGGGGCAGCGTTTTGCCGGTATTTTCACCCGCCTTTACAGATACTTCGACGCTGCGGGGATCATAGCGGACCAGCCAGATATCGGCCGGCCGGGCGGTGCTGCCGTTGACCGTGACACTGGTCCCGGTGATGGCGATGGCCGGGCCGCTGCTGCCGCGGTCGGTCTTGGCGATCAGCGCATCAAGGGCGTCGCGCCTAGTGCCGGTGACGGTGCTGCGGCCATTGACGATGACCTGCGGGGTCCACACCTGGTCGTTGCCCAGGGCCTTGGCATAGCCCCATTGCCGGTCGGTAAACTGTTGTTTGGCAAAGATATCCTTCCAGCCAAGGCCGTCCCAATAGGTAACGGCGAAGGACAAAGCCAGCACATCCGGCCGCACCGCCAGGGCGTTCACATTGGCGTTGGCCGGTGGGCAGGACGAACAGCCCTGTGACTGGAACAGCTCGATGACCGTGGGATGGGCGGCATCAGCGGCCTGAGCAGCAGGCGCGATCAGGGCAGCAGCGAGGGCCGCGACAAGCGAACGGGAGACGGACATTTGCGGTGCCTTTCGGGGCGAGCAGGGATGTCTGTCAGTTCGTCGGCGGGTCGCGGCGGGTTACAGCTGCCGGATTTTTCGGGACGATTTGCGGAGATTTCGGGTACGGCCCCGGAGAATCGTCCTACACCCAGCCTTCAAGCACCCGATCCGGCGGTTTATGCCCATCCGCCCAGACCCGGATATTGGCGATGACTTTCTCGCCCATTGCCTGCCGCCCCTCGAATGTCGCGCTGCCCATGTGCGGCACCAGCACGACGCCGGGCAGATCGAGCAGCCGCGGATCGATCGCCGGTTCGTTTTCAAAAACATCGAGCCCTGCCCCGGCGATGCGGCCGGCGGCCAGCGCCTCGCACAGAGCGTTTTCATCGACAATCTCACCGCGCGCCGCGTTGATGATATAGGCCTGCCGCTGCATCAGGGCGAATTGCTTCGCCCCGATCAGATGATGGGTGTCGGGCGTGTGCGGGCAATTGATGGTGATGATGTCCACCCGCGCCAGCATGGCATCCAGATTGTCCCACCAGGTCGCCTCCAGCCCGGCTTCGACGGCGGCGGGCAGGCGGTGGCGGTTGTGATAATGCACCGTCAGGCCAAAGCCCCGCGCCCGCAGCGCCACGGCCTGGCCGATGCGGCCCATGCCGATGATGCCCAGCCGTTTTCCCGTGATGCGGTGGCCGAGCATGCCGGTGGGGGACCAGCCGCGCCATTCGCCGGCGCGCACCAGCTTTTCGCCCTCCGCCAGCCGGCGCGGCACACTGAGGATCAGCGCCATCACCATGTCGGCGGTATCATCGGTCAGCACGCCGGGCGTGTTGGTGACGACCACATTGGCGCCCCGCGCCGCGTGCAGATCGATATGGTCCACCCCGACGCCAAAATTGGCCAGCAGCTTCATCCGCCCGGTTTCGGCCGCCGCGGCAAACACCGCGGCATCGATATGGTCGGTCACCGTGCCAACCAGCACGTCGCAGCGCCGCGCTGCATCCGCCAGCCCGGCCGCCGTCAGCGCCACATCATCCAGATTGAGTTCGACATCGAACAATTCCGCCATGCGGGTTTCCACCGCCTGCGGCAGCCGGCGCGTGACGATGACCTTGGGGCGGGGGCGAACGGGAACAGCCATGGCGGAAAGGGTTGCCCCGTGACGCGGGGTGCGTCAAGACGGCGGCGTGTTACAGCGAATTTCCCTGGAGCTGACCGCCGCCATGCTGGCCGGACTGGCGCTGGCTGCGCCGGTGCGCGCCGCCGATCC
>JANYCM010000015.1 GCA_025360285.1 Sphingomonadales bacterium | reverse complement strand
GGATCAACCCGAAGACGGTTGCCAAGTGGAAGCGACGAACATCGGCCAGCGATATGCGCACGGGTCCGAAGGACCCGAAGTCCACCATAATGTCGATCGAGGAAGAGGCGATTATTGTTGCATTCCGGCGGCACACTCTGCTGCCGCTGGACGATTGCCTTTACGCCTTGCAGGCGACGATCCCGCATCTGACGCGCTCGTCATTGCATCGTTGTCTGCAACGCCACGGGATCAGCCGGCTACCCGAGGTGACGGGAGACAAGGAGCCGAAGCGCAAGTTCAAGACCTACCCGATCGGCTACTTCCACGTCGATATCGCCGAAGTGCAAACCGCCGAGGGCAAACTGTGCCTTTTTGTGGCGATCGACCGGACCAGTAAGTTCGCGTTCGTTGAGCTGCACGCGCAGGCCGGCAAGATGATCGCCGCCCAGTTCCTGCGCAACTTGATCGCTGCCGCGCCCTATGTCATCCACACCGTCCTGACCGACAACGGCATCCAGTTCACCAACATGGCGCACCACAAATACGCCTTCCACCACATCTTCGACCGCGTTTGTGACGAGCACGCCATCGAGCACCGGCTCACCAAGATCAAACATCCTTGGACCAATGGCCAGGTCGAGCGGATGAACCGCACAATCAACGAGGCAACGGTCAAGCGCTACCATTACGACAGCCATGCCGAGTTGACCGTCCACCTCCGTGACTTCATCAACGCATACAATTATGGCCGCCGACTGAAGACCCTGCGCGGCCTCAAACCCTACAAATATATCTGCAAATGCTCGACAACAGAGCCAGATCGATCCACTCTGAGTCCGCACCATCAAATGCCGGGACCAAACAGCTAGCCCCGGAGCCATTTTGCCCGTCAGGCGTTATAAGGGCAAAGGAGACCAGCAATGCCGATTAACGATGATGCCGCCCTTGCCGCGTTGCTCAGCGGCGCCCGCACCATTGCCATGGTCGGCGCGTCCGACCGGCCAGAACGCGACAGCCACCATGTCATGGCGTTCCTGCAAGGCCGGGGTTATCGCGTCCTGCCAGTCAACCCGGCGATCACCGGCCAGCATGTGCTGGGCGAATATGTCTGGGATAATCTGGCGCAGATCGGCGTGCCGATCGATATTGTCGATATTTTCCGCCGTTCCGACGCCGTGGGGCCGATCGTCGATGCCGCCATGGCGGTGGGCGCCAAGGCCGTCTGGATGCAATTGGGGGTGGTGAACCCCGAAGCCGCCGCGCGCGCCGAAGCCGCCGGATTGCAGGTGGTGATGGACCGATGCCCGAAGATCGAGATCAGTCGGCTGACGCTTGCCCCCGTCGGCGTGCCGCAAGCGACCTGAGGGCATGATCGAGCCGATCGCGCACCAGGCCGTGCAGGCCGGGTGTGGCGGCGGCGATACCATGGAACACCGGATCGGGCTTGTTGAACAGCAAGGGCGCGCCGGCGCGATCGGTGACAATGCCGCCGGCTTCGGTGAGAATCAGGGCGGAGGCGGCGACATCCCATTCAGCGATCGTGCGGCCCTCCATCCAGGCATCGGCTTCATCGGACGCCAGCTTGGCCATGCGCAGCGCCAGGCTGTTGGGTTTTTCCACCGCGTCCCCCGGCCAGGGCGACGGCCAGAAGCTGGCCGCCATGTTGGGCGCATCGATCGGCAGCCGGGCCGAAGCGAAAGTCGCGGCACCATTCACCCGCAGCCGCTTGCCATCGCATTGCGACCCCCGGCCCTTCAGCGCGGCAAATAATTGCCCGCGCGCCGGTGCCGCCAGTGCAGCCACCGTCACCACGCCGGCTTCGACCAGCGCCACGGAGACCGCCCAGCCGGTGCGGCCGCGGATGAAATCGCGCGTGCCATCGATGGGATCGACCACCCAGACGCGGTTCTTGCCCAGCCGTTCGGCATTGTCGGTGGTTTCTTCGGACAGCCAGCCATCGCCCGGCCGGGCGCCGAGCAGCCGGTCCTTCAGATAGGCATCAACCGCCAGATCGGCAACGCCAACGGGGTTACCCGGCGCCTTGTCCCACCATTCGGATTTGTTGTGGAAATGCGCCAGCGCCATTTCGCCGGCGGCATGGGCGGCACGCACCGCCAGCGACAGGTCGCTTTCACGGCGGCGCGATCCTTCAGGCATCAGAGTCAGGCACCCGCGACCGTCATCCCGTCGATGCGGATTGTCGGCACATTGGTGGCATGGCGGAACACCAGGTCATTGGCCGGGACCAAAGCCCGGAACATGTCCTTCAAATTGCCGGCGATGGTCACTTCGGCGACCGCCACCGTCAATTCGCCATCCTCGATCAGGAAACCGCTGGCGCCGCGGCTGTAATCGCCGGTTAGGCCATTGACCCCCATGCCGATCAGTTCGGTGACATAGAAACCGCGCTTGATGCCGGCCATCAGTGCCTGCGGGCTTTCCGCGCCGGGTTCGAGGTGCAGATTGCTGGCGCTGGCACCGGGGGGGCCCGAGGTGCCGCGCGCCGCATGGCCGGTGGGGGACAGCCCTAATTGCCGGGCGCTGGCCGAATCGAGCAGCCAGCCGGGCAACACACCCTTGTCGATCAGCGCCGATCGGGCCACGAGCAGGCCTTCGCCATCGAAACCGCGCGACCGCAGGCCGCGGCGGCGCAGCGGATCATCGATGATGGTGATGGCGCTGTCGAACACGGCGGTGCCCAGCGCATCCTTCAAAAAGCTGGTGCCGCGCGTGATGGCGCTGCCGGTGATGGCGCCGACGAAATGCCCGATCAGCGAGCCGCCGACGCGCGGGTCAAAGATGATCGGCATGGCGGCGGTGTCCAGCTTGATCGGGTCCAGCCGTCTCACGGCACGGGTCCCGGCGCGGCTGCCGATAGTGGCGGCATCCTCCAGATCGGCGAAATGCCGCGCGCTGTGCCAGGCATAATCGCGCTGCATGGCGGCGCCTTCACCGGCGAGGACGCTGGCCGAACTGCCATAACTGGTCGAACGCTTGCCGCCGCGAAAACCCGTCGAGGTGGCCAGCGCCGTCACCACTTCGCCCGCCGAGGTGCCGCCGCCTTCGGAATTGGTGACGCCCGCGACGGCGCGCGCCGCGTCTTCAGCGGCCAGCGCCATGTCGCGCAGGGTTTCGGCAGACGGATGCTGGCCATCGTCGAGATCGAGGTCGGGAACGGCGCCGGTCAGCAGACGATCGGCGGGGGCAAGGCCGGCCCAGCGGTCTTCGGGGGCCAGCCGCGCCATCGCGACGGCGCGTTCGGCGGCGACGGCGAGGGCGTTGGCCGACAGGTCCGATGATGAGACGCTGGCCGACCGCTGCCCGACAAAGACGCGGATGCCGATTTCCTCGCCCTCGCTGCGGCCGATATCCTCCAGTTTGCCAAGGCGAACGCTGACGCTGGTCGAACCGTCGCCGACATACAGGGCATCGCCGGCATCGGCACCGGCGGCCTTGGCGGCGGCAAGCGCCACATCGAGGCGATCAAGGGCTTGGGGGACTGTGAGCATCGCCCAGACTTAAGGGCTTGCGCACCGGCTGTCATCCCGCCGCGGCGGTGCAGCGCAAGTTTATGCCGCCACCAACCCCGGCCGCCGCACGCCACCGGCGATGATCGGCACCAGAAAGGCGACGATCAGCAGCGTGTTTGACAAGGCGTTGAGCGGAAAGCCGGTGGCGCAGGAAATCGTGCTGTCGATGACATACCAGGCCATCATGGCGATGACGATCAGGTTCCAGATCGGCCGGCCGCGCGGGCCAAGCTCGGTCGCGGCGCGGGCGCCGGCATAGACCAGCAGCGCCAGGCCGATGCTCAGCGCGCCCTGCAGGCCAAGGCCGAAGCGCAGTGGCGCCTCCAGCAAAACGGGCGCGCCGGTGGCGTTCATCTGGTCAATCAGGATACGCGCGACGTCATCGGTGGGCGGAAAGGCCGCGCCGGCAAGCACCAGCCCAAAGATGCCGACACCCCAGCACCACAAGGTCAACCATGTCCGCCACAGGCCTGTCATTTCCATATCTCCCTGATGATCGCACGCAGCGTATCAGGAATATGTAGCGATCGCTACAATATTTTCAGGGCGCCAGTCCGATAATTGTGCAGGCAAGGAACATCAACAGTCCGGCGCCGCGATTCGCCCGGAACAGTGTCAGCGCATTGGTCGGCGACAGATCATGCAGCCGCCAGATCTGCCAGGCAAAATGCCCGGCTAGGGGCAGCAGTGCCAGCGCCGCCAGCGCATCGCCGCGGACCAGCACCAGCGCCGCCGCCCAGAGCAATAGCGCCAGTGCGTAGAACAGCGCCACCCCGCCGCGCGCCCGCGGTCCCAGCGCCCGCGCCGAGGATTTAATGCCGGCCATCGCATCATCCTCGATATCCTGCAGCGCGTAGATCGTATCATAACCCAGTGTCCAGGCGATGCCGCCGGCATAGAGCAACGCCATCGCCGGCATTGGTGCCGGCGCCGGATCGGCAACCGCAGCAAAGCCGACGAGCGCGCCCCAGTTGAAGGTCAGCCCTAGCCACGCCTGCGGCCACCAGGTGATGCGCTTCATGAAGGGATAGGCGGCGACGAGGCCGAGGCTGGAGATAGCGACAAGCTGCGCCAGGAGCCGCAATTGCAGCAGGACGACCAGCCCGATCAGCGACAGCCCGACGGCAAAGGCGAGCGCCTTCTTCACCGAAATCGCCCCGCTCGCCACCGGGCGCGCGCGGGTGCGCTCCACCTGGGCATCGAGATCGCGATCGACAATATCATTCCACACGCAACCGGCGGCGCGCATCGCGATGCTGCCGATGCCGAACCAGGCGATCAGCCAGGGCTGGCTGGCCAGTCCCCCCGCCAGCGCGACGCCCCAGGCACAGGGCCAGAACAACAGCCACGAACCCGCCGGACGATCGAGCCGCGCCAGCCGGGCATAGGGTTGCAGCGGCGCCGGCAGCCGGTCGATCCAGCTGGCGGTGACCGCATCGGGCGTCGCTGCGTGTTTCGGCGGAAGGGGTGCTGTGCTAGCCACAATGCCATGAGCGAATTTGCCGCCGACCTGTCAACCACGCCGCGCCTGTTTGTCGATCTGCCGCTGGCGGCGGACGCGACACTCACCCTGCCGGCGGCGCAATCGCATTATCTGGCGCAGGTCATGCGGCGCCAACCGGGGGATGTGGTGCGGCTGTTCGATGATCGCAGCGGCGAATGGGCGGCGCGGCTGCTCAGCGCCGGGCGCAAGGCGGTCAGCGTGGTGATCGAAGCGCGGCTGTCACCGCGCGAAATCGTCCCCGATCTGTGGCTGTGCTTTGCGCCGTTGAAGCGCGGACGCATCGACTGGGTAGTGGAAAAGGCCTGCGAATTGGGCGTGGCACGGCTGGTGCCGGTGCTGACGCGGCGGACAATTGTGGATCGGCTCAATCTCGATCGGCTGCGCGCCCATATGATCGAGGCGGCCGAACAATGCGAGCGCACCGCCTTGCCCGAACTCACTGAGCCGGTGACGCTGACGGCGCTGCTCGGCACATGGCCGGCCGACCGCGCGCTGGTGTTTGCCGATGAATCCGGCGGGGCACCGCTGGCGACAACGCTGCGCCGCGCCCCCGCCCCGGCGGCGATCCTGATCGGTCCGGAAGGCGGTTTTGACGACGGCGAACGCGCCGCCATCCGCGCCTGCCCGGCGGCGCTGCCGGTCACGCTCGGCCCGCGTATCCTGCGCGCCGACACGGCGGCGGTGGTGGCGCTGGGGGTGTGGCAGGCGGTGATGGGAGACGGTTAGAGCGTGGAACTTGAAATGTGAATCGTAGGGATTCCCTTGAGCCATAATTTGTGATTCACCGTTGTTGGAGGTGGATCATGGGCAAGAGCAGTTCATCGGATTTGCGGGTTCGGATTATTGGGGAGATTGAGCGCGGCCAGTCGTGTCGCGCGGCGGCGCGTCGGTTTGGAGTTGCGCCGGCGACGGCGGTTCGACTGGCGCGGCGCAAGGCGGAGACGGGATCGGTGGCCCCGGCGCGGCAGGGCCGCCCGGCTGGCAGTGGCTTGCTTGCTGCGCATGTTGCGACGCTGGTCGGCTGGGTAGAGGCGGAGGGCGACATCACCATGCCGGAGCTGGCGGCGCGGCTTTTGGCTGAAAAGGCGGTAACGGTTCACCCGGCGTCTTTGTCGCGGTTTTTGCGCGTGCAGGGGTTCCGCTTTAAAAAAAACGCTGCTGGCGAGCGAAACCGATCGCGCTGATGTTGTCCGCGCCCGGCGGGTGTGGACCGAACACCGCCAACCATGGATGAAGAAGCGCCCGGAAAGGCTGATCTTTATCGACGAGACCGGCACCACAACCAAGATGACACGGCTGCGCGGCCGGGCCCGCCTCGGCCAGCGGCTGAAGATGAAAGCGCCCTTTGGTCATTGGGGCACCCAGACCTTCATTGCAGCGCTGCGCCATGATGGCCTGACCGCGCCGTGGGTCATCGATGGGCCGATCAACCGGGATATCTTCGAGACCTATGTCGAGACGCAACTCGCCCCGACCCTGCGCCGCGGCGACATGATCATCCTCGACAATCTCTCCAGCCACAAAAGCCCAAAGGCCGCCGCCATCCTCAAAGCCCGCGGCGCCTGGTTCCTCTTCCTGCCGCCCTACAGCCCCGATCTCAATCCCATCGAAATGGCGTTCGCAAAGCTCAAGGCGC
>JANYCM010000003.1 GCA_025360285.1 Sphingomonadales bacterium | reverse complement strand
CCGATGGCCGGGGTGTTCCCCTTTGCCGACAGTTTTGACGATGCAGGACCGTTTGCCGTTTCAGTGGCGGACATGCAGTGTCTGTGGGCGGTGCTCACCGGGACTGCCATTGACGCGGATGATGGCCGGACCATCCGGGTGGCGCAGCTCGGCGGGCGCTTTCGGGACAATGTCGATCCTGACCAGGTGGCGGCGATGAACGCTGTCGCCCCCGATGCGCCGGTGATCGAATTGCCGGACATTGCGCGGGCGCGATCGGCAGCCTTTCTCATCACGGCTTATGAAGGCGGAATGCTGCACCGGGAGGCTTTGGCGCGCGACCCGATGCTTTTTGATCCAGCCGTTCGCGATCGCCTGCTGGCCGGGGCCTTGGTGCCGCGCCCGCTGTATGACGCGGCGCAGGCATTTCGGCAGCGCTGGCGCCAGGTGATTACTGATATGATCGCGCGACATGACGTGTTGCTGGCACCGTCCGCGCCGTGCGTGGCCCCGCCGATTGCCGATCCGCGCATTGTCATCGACGGCGTCTGGAAGCCGGCCCGGTCGGACCTGGGTATCCACACCCAGCCGATCAGCTTCACCGGCCTGCCGTCGCTGGCGGTGCCGCTGTTGCGGCCGGGGCGTTTGCCGCTGGGGTTGCAACTGATAGGGCGGCACGGCGGGGAAGCGACTTTGCTGCGTTATGCTGCCAGGCTGGTGGCGCAGGGGATGATCGGCGTATCGCCGCCGCCGGGGATTGAGCAGGGGGATTGGCTTTGACACAGGCGGGGGCAGGACGGCTGGACCGTTATTTCTCACTGGCGCAGCGGGGGACGTCGGCCCGCACCGAGGTGCTGGCCGGCTTCACCACCTTTTTGACCATGGCCTATATCGTGCTGGTCAACCCGGCGATCCTGGGCCAGGCGGGGATGCCGGTGGCATCGGTGGCGGCGGCGACCTGCTTTGCCGCGGCCTTTGCCTCGATTCTGATGGGTCTGATCGCCAATGTCCCGCTGGCGCTGGCGCCGGGGATGGGGCTGAATGCCTATTTCAGCTTCACGGTGGTGCAGCAGATGGGGGTGCCCTGGCCGGTGGCGTTGGGGTGTGTGTTCCTGTCGGGCATCGCCTTTCTGCTGCTGACCTTGACGGGCGTGCGCCAATTGATCGTCGCGGCGATTCCGCAGCCGCTGTTCGCCGCGGTGGCGGGCGGGATCGGGTTGTTCATTGGCTTCATCGGGCTGAAGAATGCCGGCATTGTGGTGGCCAACCCGGCGACCTTCGTGGCGCTGGGTGATCTGAAGGCGCCGGGGGCCGGGCTGGCGCTGTTCGGGCTGCTGCTGATCGGTGTGCTCAGCGTCTGGCGGGTGCGCGGCGCCATGCTGATCGGCATTGTGGCGACAACATTTGTCGCCTGGATCTTTGGCCAGATCGTGCTGAAGCCGGACCCGTACAGCTTGTCGGCGCTGACGGGCACCGCCTTTGCGCTCGATGTGCCAGGGGCGATCGGGCTGGGTGGCAAAGCGGGGCTCGGGCTGGTCGAAATCCTGTTCGTGTTCCTGTTCGTCGATCTGTTCGACAATATCGGCACGCTGGTCGCCGTCACCAAGCGCGCCGGGCTGATGGATGCGGCGGGGCGCATTCCGGGGCTCAACCGCATCCTGATCGCCGATGCGACCGCGACCATCGTCGGGTCGATGGCCGGCACAAGCACCGTCACCAGCTATGTCGAAAGCGCCGCCGGAGTGCAGGAGGGCGGGCGCACCGGGCTGACGGCGATCGTCACCGGCCTGTTGTTCCTCGTCACCATGTTCGTCGCGCCCTATGCGCAACTGGTGCCGCTGGCGGCGACGGCGCCGGCGCTGATCATCGTCGGGGGGCTGATGCTGCTGCCGCTCACCGAGATCGATTGGGAGGACCCGCTGGCGGCGATCCCGGCCTTCCTTACCGTGGCACTGATCCCGCTGACCTTTTCGATCGCCAATGGCCTGGCCTTTGGCATCACGGCGCACGCCGTGCTGACGTTGCTGCGCGGCAAGGCCCGGCCGTCGGACTGGTTCCTGTTCGTGCTGGCCGCACTGTTCGTTGTGCGCTTTGTCTGGATGAGCGCCGGGGCATGAGGCGGGGTTGGGCCTTTTTGGCGATGCTGCTGGCGTTCGTCGCACTGCCGGCCTGGGCGCAGAAACTCGACGCGATTCCGCGCACTGTCGTAATGACGGCCTTTGCGCCGGAATGGGAGTCGCTGGTTCATTCCATCGAAGCGCCGACCGAATATCACCTCAATGGCCTGACGTTCGTCACCGGCACCATGGCCGGCCAGCCAGTGCTGTTGATGCAGAGCGCCGTCAGCATGGTCAATGCGGCGATGAACACGCAATTGGCGCTGGATCGCTTCACCGTCAGCCGGATCGTGTTTTCAGGCATCGCCGGAGGTGTCGATCCGGGGCTGGCGATCGGCGATGTCGTGGTGCCCGAACGCTGGGGCCAGTATCTGGAAGTGTCCTTTGCGCGCCAGACGCCCGCCGGTTGGGTGACGCCCGAGCCGGTCGATGCGGCGGCGCCGGCCAATTTCGGCATGATGTTCCCGCGCGGGGTGCGCATCGGCAATGCCGCCGAAGCGCCGCGCCGGCATTATGCGTTCCCCGTGGATCCGGCCTTGCTCGCTCTTGCCCGCAAAGTGGCGGCAAGTGTGACGCTGCGCCGCTGTATCGCCGCCACACCGCCCGCGTGTCTTGCCCATGATCCCAAGATCGTCATCGGCGGCACCGGGGTCAGCGCCGGTGTGTTTGCCGACAATGTCGAATTTCGCAGCTATTTGTTCTCGGCTTGGCAGGCGCGGGTGCTCGACATGGAAAGCGCTGCGGTGGCCCAGGTCGCCTATGCCAATGGCGTGCCGGTCATCGTGTTTCGCAGCCTGTCGGACCTGGCCGGCGGCGATGCCGGGGCCAACCAGATGACGATCTTCATGACGTTGGCGGCGGTCAATTCCGCCGATGTCGTGCGGGCGTTTGTGGCTGCCTTGCCGGTGGCGGCGCCATGACTTTGACGACGGTCACAGGCACTGGCGGCATGGTGACGGCGCCGCATCACCTCGCCGCCGCCGCTGGACTCGCCGTGCTGCGCGATGGCGGTAATGCCATCGAAGCGACGGTCGCGGTCGCCGCCACATTGGCGGTCGTCTATCCGCACATGACCGGGGTTGGTGGCGATGGTTTCTGGCTGATCCGCGAACCCGATGGCCCGGTGCATGCTATCCATGGCTGCGGCGGAGCGGCCGCTGCTGCCGATCTGGCGCTCTATGCCGGTCTGGCTGCGGTGCCGTTCCGGGGGCCGCTGGCGGCTAACACCGTGGCCGGCACGATTTCGGGCTGGGCGGCGGCGCTGGCCGATCCGGCGTGCCGGTTGCCGCTCGACCGGCTGTTGTGCGATGCCATTCACCATGCCGAGGCTGGGGTTGCTGTCACGGCGGGCGGTGCCGGTGTGGCGGCGGCAAAGGGCGATGAATTGCGCGTGCAACCGGGCGCCTATGCGGCGATCTTCGAACCCGAAGGTCGGCCGCTGCAAGCCGGCGACCGGCTGCGCCAGCCGGCGCTGGCGGTGACCTTGCGTCGGCTGGCCGCAGCGGGTCTGGATGATTTTTACACCGGCGCGCTGGCTGCCGAAATTGCCGCCGATCTGGCCGCGCAGGGCAGTCCGGTCGCCCTTGCCGACCTTGCCGCGCATCGGGCGACCCGGCCGGCGCCGCTGCACGCCGCCATTGCCGGGGCGGCTTTGTATAACAGCGCGCCGCCGACGCAGGGCTTTGCCTCGCTGCTGATCCTGGCACTGTTCGATCGGCTCATCGCGGCGCAGGTCGATGGTTTCGATCATGTCCATGGCCTGGTCGAGGCGACCAAACAGGCGTTTCTGCTGCGCGACCGCTTTGTTGGCGACCCCGACTATATGACAACCGAATTGCAGTCGCTGCTGGATGATTCTGACATCCTTGCCGAATTGGCGGCGCGTATCGATCCGGCGCGGGCCCTGCCCTGGCCGCAACCGGCGACGGCCGGTGATACGTGCTGGTTCGGCGCCGCAGACGGCGAGGGCCGGGTCGTGAGTGCCATTCAATCAACCTATTTCGAATTCGGATCGGGGCTGGTGCTGCCCGGCACTGGCATCACCTGGCAGAATCGCGGCAGTTCTTTCCGCCTCGCCGCCGATGGCTGGAACGCGTTGCGGCCGGGCCGCAAGCCGTTTCACACGCTCAACCCGGCACTGGCGCTGTTCGATGATGGCCGGGTCATGGCCTATGGCACGATGGGCGGTGAGGGCCAGCCGCAGACGCAGGCGGCGCTGTTCAGCCGTTATGCCCGTTATGGCTG
>JANYCM010000408.1 GCA_025360285.1 Sphingomonadales bacterium | reverse complement strand
ATGCCGCCATCTCCTCGTCGAGTTTACGCAGTTCTTCACTGGTCTCACTTGCCATCGCGGTGTCCCCAAAACCCGGAGCTTTTAACAATAGGGCGCTGAATTCGGCGCGCAACCGGAAAAACAAAGGGTTAATTTGGGCATGAAGGCTTGACAACGCTAAATTTTGAAGGCCGCGCTCCTTGCGGTAACGAACCAATTCATGGCCGAACCTGGCCAAACCTCAGCAATATCAAAGACCGTTCAAACATCTGAGCGTCACCCTGCGCGCCGGAACCAGCGTGGGCCGGTGCTGATATCCATTATACCTATGAAATTCTAACTCAGCAGCCGCGCCAGGAAATCCGGGTGGATCGCCCAGCCGAGGAAGCCGGCCAGGCCCATCACCACGCCAAAGCTGCCAAAGCCCCAGGCAACGAACAGCACCCACAGGCTTTCCGACAGGGCGGCGACGGCAGCGACCGACACGGCGATGCCGGTCATCGCGTCGGCCGCATCGAACTGGTCGTCGTGGTAGTTCATCGCGTCATACGCCGCTTCGAAACCGCGCGCCTTGGCCTGCAATGCCGGAATTTCGGTCCGATATTTGCCGATCTGCGCCGCCAGCCGCGCGGTTTGCGCCGCCACCGCAGTCTTGTCGCGCGCCAGCTCGCCGAGCACGGCCAATTGGTCGGCGGCGCCTTCGCTGATGTGCAGCTTGGTTTTGGTGGCCTGATATTCGCTCCAGCTGTCCACCGCATCGGCCTTGGACTGCTGCATCGCCTGGACGAGATTATCGTCCTTGATGTGGCACAGGCCGAGGAACACCGACAGGATGACGACGGTGATGGCGACGAGGCGGTTCAGCCGCTTGTTGCTGCCTTCGGCGGGGATATCGTCCATGATGGCTTCCTTGTCCGGGCGCTGCTGTAACGCTGGCGCAATGACCAAAAGCTGAATGGCCTAATCGTGATGGCTCGAATCAAAACTCACTGCCAGCCGCAGGCCCAGCGCCAGGGCATGGCCGGCGGTTGGCGCATAGATCGGCTGGCTGACGAACTGCACATCGGGCTGCACGTTCAGCCAGTTGTTGACTACATAGCGATAGGTCGCCTCGACGGTGCATTCACGGTGGCCCACCGGGCTGTCCAGCGCGGCCGACCGGGTGCGGAAGGCCGGGCTGGTGGCGACACAGGTCAGCGCCAGCCCGATGCGATCGGGATGGCCGGGGCGGATGGCATTATAGGTCAGCGCGATGCTGCCGAAATCACTGAAGCGGCCGAAGCGCGGGTCGGAATGGCCCAGCCGGACGCCCAGGCTGAGCCCGGTCAGCGGCGCGTCCGGGGCATGGGTCAGCATGATGTCGCCGGCAAGATAGACGCCCTGCTGGCCAAAGCCCTCGACACCGGCACCGCTGACCGGACTGTCCAGCCGGTCGAACTTCGCCGTGTAGCGCCAGGCGCCGATGTCGAAGCGCCGGCCGTCGGGCGCGTGATAGCGCAATTCGCCGAACAGCAACGCGCCATCGTGCGGTCGCAGCGCGATGATGGTGTAGGTCGGCCGGTTGGGATCACCGGGCACGCCATCGAGCACCGCCGCCTTCAGCGTCCAGGCATCGCTGAGCCGATAGCGCAGGCGGACACCCAGACCCGTGGTGGCAAAGGTCGAAGGGCCATTGCGGCCCGATGTCACCAGCGGCGTGTTCATGCCGCTGGCATTGTTGATGAACAGCGCATCGGTCTTGCTGGCATCGAATTCGGTGGTGGTGTCATAGACCCCGGCGCGCAGGGAGGTGCGGCCATCGGCGAATTCATGGTCAACCCAGGCCTCCAGCAATTTGGCGGCGCGATAGCCGGTTTCCCAATTGTTGATGCCCAGCGCATCGCCGGTCAGCGCGCCGATCGATTGCCCGGAATTGGCGAAACCGCGCAGGTAAAAACTCGTGCCGTGCCAGCCCCACAGCGCGTCGGCATCGGCGGTCAGGCTGGCATCGAGATCGGCGGCATAGACCGAACCATGGCGATTGCCGCCCGACACATTGGTCCAGACATCGCCATAATAAGTGGCGCGCAGGGTGAAGGCATCGCCGGCCAGCGCCGGGGCGGCGAGGGCCAGCGCGGCAAAGGCGATAACGTGTTTCAGGCCTTCAGCGCCGCGGTATCGAGCGGTAGCGACCGCAGCCGCACGCCCGTTGCCGCAAAAATGGCATTGGCCAGCGCCGGCGGGGTGGCGGGATAGGCGGGTTCGCCCAGCCCGGTCGGCGGGTTGTCGGACAACACAAAGGCCACCTCCACCGGCGGCGCATCGGCAAGGCGCAGCAGCGGATAATCGCCGAAATTGCGCTGGGCAATGGCGCCATCCTCCAGCGTGATGGCCTGGCCGAGCGATGATCCCAGCGCATCGAGCACGCCGCCCTGGACCTGGTTGAGGGCGCCTGACGGGTTGACGATCTGGCGGCCGACATCGCCCGCCACCCAGAGTTTCTTCACCGTGACCGCGCCGTCCGTCGCCACCGCCGCTTCGACGACCGTGGCGAAATAGCCCAGATGGCTGAAGTGAAAGGCGATGCCCAGGCCCTGGCGATCGGGCAGTTTGCGGCCCCAGCCCGCCATCGCGGCGGCCTTGTCGAGCACCGTCCGCGCCCGGCCGCTGTCATAGCCGGTGAAATCCAGCGAATCCTTGCCAAACCGCCGCGGTGCGCCGAGCAGATGCTGCCGGAACGCCAGCGGATCGGCGCCGACGGCATGCGCCAGTTCATCGATGAAGCTTTGCATGACAAAGCCAAAGGCATTGTTTTCCGGGGCGCGCAGATAACCGGTGGGCACCGCCAGCGGCATAACCGATGCCGACAGGCGAAAATTCGGCACGAAACGCGCCGGGAATTGCGTTTCATCGATACCGGCGGCGCGGGCGAAATCCTGGGGGCCACCGTAACTGATGAAATGATTGGTCCAGGCGGTGATGCTGCCATCGGCGGCAAGCCCGGCCTCCAGATTGTGCCAGCCGCCGGGGCGCAGATTGCCCTGGGTCATGTCATCCTCGCGGCTCCACACCAGCTTGACCGGCACGCCGGCGGCGCGGGCGATCCAGGCGGCTTCGACCATATATTCGTTGGTCAGCCGCCGGCCGAAACCGCCGCCACAGCGCAGCATGTGAATGGTGATGTTGGCCGGCGGCACGCCCAGCACCTTGGCGACCAGCTTGCGCCCGGCCTCGGGGCTCTGCGTCGGCGCCCAGATTTCCACCTTGTCGCCGGTCACCCGCGCCGTGCAGTTCATCGGTTCGAGCGGCGCATGGGCGAGGAAGGGGTAGCTGTAGCTCGCCTTCACCGTCTTCACCGCCGCCGCCAGCGCAGCCTTGCTGTCGCCGCTATCGACGAGCAACCGCTGCGGCGCTGCGGCGGCAAGGCGCGCTGCTTCGGCATTGTCCCCGGCCGTCGTCTGGCGCGGGCCGGCGGGCAGGGTCCATTTCGTCGCCAGATGCGGGCGCGCCTGATTGGCCGTCCACCAATTATCGGCGATGATCGCCACCCCGGCGGCCAGCGCGCCCTCACCGCCGCTGGCCGGCACGACAAAGGCCTGGGCAACGCCGCGCCGCGCCTTGACCGCCGCCAGATCGGCGCTGGCGACGCTGCCGCCCGGCACCGGGCATTTGTCGAACACCGCATATTTCATCCCCGGCAGCCGCGTATCGATGCCGAACAGCGGTTCGCCTTCGGCGATGCGGCGGTTATCGACCCCCGGCACCGGCTTGCCGATCAGGCGGAAATCATGGGGCGCCTTCAACACCAGTTTGGCGACATCGGGCGGCGGCAGGGTGGCGGCGGCGCTGGCCAACGAGCCGTAGGACGCGCTGCGGCCACTGCCGGCGTGGCGGACCATGCCGTGTGCGGTGCTGCATTCGGCGGCCGGCACGCCCCAGCCGGCGGCGGCGGCGGCAACCAGCATCGCCCGTGCCCCGGCACCAACGCGGCGCATCGGTTCATATTGCAGGGTTGTCGCCATGCTGCCGCCGGCAACCTGGCGGCCATAGGTTTTGGCGTCGGCGAGCGCCGGTTCGATCCGCACCTGCCCCCAATCGACATCGAGTTCCTCGGCGATCAGCATCGGGATCGACGTGCGCACGCCCTGGCCGATTTCGGGGTTCTGGGCGATGATGGTGACGATGCCATCGGGCGCGATGCGGATGAAGGCGTTGAGCGCGGCAGCACTCGCCGGCTCGGTCCCGGCGTTCACTGGCGACAGGCCGATCCACAGGCCGCCGCCGGCGATGGCACCGGCGGTCAGCACGCTGCGCCGGCTGGGGCCAAAACCGGTCATGCCGTCACCCCGGCGGCGAGCTTGATGGCCTGGCGAATGCGCGTGTAGGTGGCGCAGCGGCACAGATTGCCGGTCATCGCCGCATCGATCTCGCCATCGCCGGGTTTGGGCGTCGCCTTGAGCAGTGCGGCCGCCGCCATCAACTGGCCGGCCTGGCAATAACCGCATTGCGGCACATCGAGGCTGACCCAGGCATCCTGCAATTTGCGGCCCATGGCGCTGGCCGACAGGCCTTCGATGGTGGTGATCGCCGCGGTGCCAACCGCCGACACCGGTGTCTGGCAGGCGCGCACCGGCTGGCCATCGAGATGCACGGTGCAGGCACCGCACAGGCCGGCGCCGCAACCGAATTTGGTGCCGACCAGCCCCAGTTCATCGCGCAGCACCCAGAGCAAGGGCATGTCGGGATCGACAGTGACGGTGACCGGTTTGTTGTTGATCCGCAATCGCGTTGGCACCGGCATTCCCCTCACCCATCGTCCTGATCAGGCCATATCATGGCTTTGCGGCGCGAGGCGAGGGGCATCTTGGCCGCACGGCAGAACGGCACCGGCGAGGACCGGTGCCGTTGCCGATGCGCGGGGCGCGTCTGGCCGAGGGGTCAGCCAGGGCGCGATCGCCACAAGTCGGGGCTGCGATCGCAGCGTCCTGCGATCAGACGATAAGGCGTCGCCGTAAGCGTGCCGCGGCGCCAACAGCGCCGAAGCCGATCAGCAGCATGGCCCAGCTGGCGGGTTCGGGCACAGCGCCGACTCCACCACCACCACCGCCAGCGACGCCTGCAAAGTTCAGCGCGGCATTTTGCGCCCCGATGAAATTGCCGACATCGTTCGGCCCCGGATTGGAATCGCCAAAGCCATTGCTGAACAGGGCTTCATGCGAGGCCGGGTCATAGCTGCCGGTGAACGCATAGAATTCATAGCGGCGGATGACCGACTGGGCATTGGCACCGGCAGCGGCCGCGCCGCCGTTTTCAAGGATGCCGGACAGCGGATTGCCGGGATCGGTCTGCAACAATTGCCATTCGGTTTCGGTATGCTGTTCGGCCTGTTGCACCATGGCATTGCCGCCGACCAGGTCCTCCAGTTTCACCTGGCCATCGATTTCGGTGGTGAATACCTTGGCCCAGATGGCGGTGCCGAACTGCGGTTCCGGACCATCAAAATTCGCCGGCGGGGCCTGGATCTGGGCGACAATCACCGGCGGCGGTGCCGGATTGCCCGGTGCCGGGGCCTGGGGCGTTACCGTCCAGACCGGCGCGAGCACGTTCGACACAGCGTTGACCAGGCTGGCCGACCCCGGCGTTGCCTCGACCAGCCAGCTGTAGGTGGTCTTGACCGGGTTGGCCGACAGGCCGACGCCGAAATGGTCGCATGGCGTGGCGGCGCCATAGCCGCTGCCGCCGCCGGTCCAGCAGCTTTCGCCCGGCGTTGTGTAAGGCCCGGACGGCGTGCCGACCCAGCTTGCCGGCGCACCCGCCAGATTGGCGCCATAGGTGACGCGGGTGCCAAAGCCCGTTGCCGTGGTATATTCGGTGATCACCGGCGCGCCATAGCGTTCGACGGTGGTGGGAAAGCCGCGCCCGGCGCCGCCGAACGTATCGGTGACGCTGCTGGCGTGAATGCCCTCCAGTTCGATCTCGAAACCATGGGCGACCTTGCCGGTATCATTGACGGCATCGAAATTGCCGAGCGATCCGAAGATCGACGTGGCGCTGGCCAGCGCCGGCGACACCGCCAGCAGGGCGGCCGCCGACAGGCGAAACATCATCTTGCTGGTCATGACAAACTACCAATCCCGTTCAGTTACCGGCCAATTTTTCCGGAACGAGCGAACGTTACGGCCCCAGGCTGACAACAAGCTGACAATCGGCCGGGCGGCGGGATTATATTTCGTGCTGACGTTCAGGCCGCGGCCGGCAGCACCAGCCGGGCGCGCAGGCCGCCCAGCGGCGAATCCTGCAAGGCGATGCTGCCGCCATACAGCCCAGCCAGATCGCGGACGATCGACAGCCCCAGCCCCGACCCCGGCACCGATTCGTCGAGCCGTTCGCCGACCGAGAACACCCGGTCGCGGTCCGCGGCGGCCAGCCCCGGCCCGTCATCATCGATGGTGATGAGCACGCCTTCCGCCGCCACCTGCCAGCCGATCACCACATCGGCGCGCGCCCATTTGCCGGCATTGTCGATAAGGTTCGACAGCATTTCGCCGACATCGAGCGGATCGCAGCCGATCGTCACATCGGCAGCGGTGGTGCAGGCAATGTTGAAATGGATGTGACGCCCGGCGTGCAGCCGGCGCATGGCCGACAGGATCGCCCGGGCGCGTTCGTCGATATGGCAAACCACCCCCGGCACCCGGCCCGGTACCATCGCCCGTGCCCGGGCCAGATGATATTCGATCTTGCGCTGCATCTTGCGGGTTTGCGTCAGGATGGTTTCGGCGGCGGCACCGAACCCGGCCGCCGCCAGCGCTTCACCTTCATAGTTCATCACCGCCAGCGGCGTGCGCAGCGCATGGGCCAGATTGGCGCTGGCGGTGCGGGCGCGGGTCGCCATGTCGGTGGTGGTATCGAGCAGGGCGTTGAGATCGCTGACCAGCGGCGTGATTTCGGCCGGAAAGCCGCCCGGCATGCGGGTGATGGCGCCGCTGCGGATCGCCGCCACCGAATCGCGCAGCCGGCCCAAGGGCCGCAACCCGAACAGCACCAGCATCGCCCCGCCCGCCACCATAAGCACGGCGAACGCCAGCAGCGACAGCGCCAGGATGCGATCGAAATGATTCATCATCGCCTCAAGCAGCCCGCGATCACCGGCGACGATATACTGCACGGGCCGGCCATCGGGGCCGGGCATGGTAACGCCATTGGCGAACGTTACCCCTGTCGGGCCGGTGCCGTCGCCCAGTTGATCAGTGCCTTCGGGCATCGCTCCGGTGAGGCTGGCCCCGCCCAGCGACGCCGATGTCAGCACCGGCCGCCCCGCCACCGATACCTGCCAGTAAAAGCCCGAATGGAACGGCAGGAAGCGCGGGTCCGACAGGGGCCGCGCCATGGCGGGATGACCCTGACCGTCAAATTCGACCAGTTGCTGGAGTTCGACAAGATGATCGTTGAGTTCAGACTTGATCTGCCCTGTCATTTCGATGCGGAACAGGGTCGATACCAGCACGCCCGCCGCCAGCAGGCCAAAGCCCACCCAGACCAGCCCGCCGACCAGAAAGCGCGAGCGGATGCTGTTGAAGTTGAGCGCGCCGGGCTTCATTGCCGCAGACGATAGCCCAGGCCGCGCACCAGCACGATGGCATCGGTGCCGAATTTGCGGCGCAGCCGGCTGATATAGACTTCAACGGTATTGGGATCGCGCTCCCGATCGAGCGGATACAGCTGATCGAGGATTTCGCCCTGTGACAGCAGGCGCCCGGCGCGGTGCAGGAACAGCAGCAGCAATTTATATTCGGTGCCGGTCAGCGCCACCGGATCACCATCCAGAAAGGCCTGGCGCGCCGCGGCATCGACCGAAATATGCCCGGCGCGCAGCAACGCGCCATGCTGGCCGGAGGCACGGCGCATGACAGCGCGCAGCCGGGCGACAATCTCCTCGATGCGCGCCGGCTTGACGACAAAATCATCGGCACCGGCGTTGAGGCCTTCGACCTTGTCCTCCCAATTGTCGCGCGCCGTCAGGATGAGGATCGGCGTGGCAAAGCGCCGGCGCCAGTGCCGCACCAGTTCGATCCCGCCCGTTCCGGGCAGGCCGAGATCGACAATCAGCGCGGCGAGGTCCGCCGGGTCCGGCCAATCGAGCGCGGCATCGACATCGCCGCAATGATCAGCGACGAAACCATTATGTGACAGCCCGGCGGCCAGGCCCCGCGCCAGGGCGATATCATCTTCAACGATCAGCACGCGCATGGATTGGACTTTCCGGCCCGGCGACGGGGCATCATGGCCGCCATAGGCGCAAAGCCTGCATCCAGGCTGCAAAATCGGCGCGGTTATGCCACGGCGTCGACCAGCGGCAGGACAAGGGTGAAGGCGGCCCCGCCAAGGTCGGATGGTTCATAATGGATCTGGCCGCCATGGGCTTCGGCGATGGTGCGGCTGATCGACAGGCCGATGCCGGTGCCATGCGCCTTGGTCGTCTGGAAGGATTCAAACATCCGGCCTTCCATGTCGGCGGTGACGCCCGGTCCTGAATCGCTGATCTTCACCGCCCAGAATCCGTCCCGAACGGTGGTGGCAATGACAATTTCGCGGCGCATGGTGCCGACCACTGCATCAACGGCATTGCGCAGCAGGTTGATGATGACCTGCTGGATCTGGATACCGTCAACCAGCACATTGGTGATGGCCGGGTCGAGATCGATACGCCAGGCAATGCCAAGTTCGGTGGTATTGATCAGCGCGATGCTGCACGCATCCCCGATCAGGCGGCCAACATCTTCGGACTGGCGGCTGGTGCTGTTGCCGGAAACCAGATCGCGCAGCTTGCGGATGATTTCGCTGGCGCGAACGGCGCAGCGTTCGGCATTGGTGATCGCCCCCAGGATGCGATCATTATGGGCGCCCTCACCCTGGCTGAGCAGCCGCTGGCTGCCCGTGATATAGTTGATCGCGGCGGCCAGCGGCTGGTTGAGTTCATGCGCCAGCGTCGAGGCCATCGTGCCCATGGCGTTGAGCCGCGACAGATGGACCATTTCACGGCGCAATTGTTCAAATTCCAGTTCGGCGCGCTTCGCTGCATCGACATTTTCGAGCGTGCCATACCAGCGGATAATCCGGCCCTCGGCATCACGGCGCGGTGCACCGCGCGATCGCATCCAGAAATAATCGCCCCCCGGCACCCGCAGACGGTAGATATGGTCCACCGGTTGACCGGTCGCCCAGGACAGCCGGCGGTTGGCGGTGATGCGCGGCAGATCATCGGGATGCACCTCCATCACCTCGGTCGGCACCGGATCGGCGGAACCCGGCATCACCAGCGGCAGACCGAAATTGACAGTGACGGTTTCACCGGCGGGCGTTGCTGTCCACGGAATCTGCCCGATCAGTTCGATGGTATAGCGATAGCCGGCATCGGCCTCCCGGGCGTCGGCCTCGGCGCGCTTCATGTCGTCGATATCGAGCAACGTGCCGTACCAGCCGATGATCGTGCCATCTTCGGCGCAGCGCGGCGCGGCGCGGATATGCCACCAGCGATAACTGCCATCGGCATTGGCAATGCGGCAGGCATGATCGGCCCAGACGCCTTCGCTGACCCGGTGCAGCCAGCCATCGACCGCCATAGCCCGGTCATCGGGATGGAGAAAGCCGAACATGCCGGCGCCAATCATCGCCGCGACCGGAATGCCGGTCATTTCGGTCCAGCGGTCGCTGATGCTGGTAATCTGGCCATCCGGCGCTGCGGTGATGATGACATGGCGGCCAAGCTCGACCGTATAACGATAAATCTCCTGGGTTTCGCGGAGCCGCGCCTCGGCGCGTTTCAATTCGTCAACGTCTTCAAGCGTGCTGTACCAGCCCAGGATCGCGCCTGACGCATCACGGCGCGGTGCCGCTCTGATCCGCCAGTAGCGATAGTCATGACCAGGGCGCCGCAACCGAAATACCGCATCGGTGGCGGTGCCGCTGGTCTGGGCCGCGCGGTACATTTCGTGCAGCCAGCCAAGATCATCAGGATGGACAAAATTCGGATCGAGGACGGTGGCGCGCACCAGATCGGGGGCGATGCCAGTCAGTTGCTGCCAATTGTCACCCAGCGCGGTGATCGTGCCGCTGGCATTGGTGGTAAGGATGACCTGGTTGCTGAGTTCCAGCGTGTAGCGATGGCGTTCCTCGCTGTCGCGCAGCCGTTGTTCGGCGATCTTCAGATCATGGACATCCTCCAGCGTGCCGTACCAGACATGGTCGCTGCCGCTGTCATTGACGCGGGCCTTGGCGCGCATCCGCCACCACCGATATTCGCCATTGGCGCCGGCGATGCGAATGTCATACCCGACGGGCAGCAGCCGGGCGAGGGCAGCGTCACGCAGCGGCGCCACCCGGTCGCGGTCGTCGGGATGGATGAAGCGGCGATCCCAGGGCCGCCCGATCAGGGCATCGCGGTGCGGATCGCGCTGATCAAAAAACGGATTGTCGATCGACACCATGTTGGCATCGGCATCGGCGGTCCAGACGATAAGATTGCTCAGCGCGATCGAATAGCCGTACAGTTCCTCGCTGGCGCGCAGCCGTGCCTCGGCCTGCTTGCGATCATCGATGTCGAGCAAGGTGCCGTACCAGCGCAGGATGGTGCCATCGGCATCGCGCACCGGGCCGGCGCGAAATTGCCACCAGCGATAGCTGCCATCGGCGACCTGGCCGCGATATTCATAATTCAGCGCTGTGCCGGTGGCGATGGCATGGGCCTGCAAGGTGCGGATACGATCCCGATCATCGGGATGGGCGCGCTCCTTCGGGCCACCGGCGGATCGTTCGATACCGTGGGATTGGCCGGTCAGGACGTAATAGCGTTCATCGATGCTGGTCATCACCCCCTGGGGATCGGTGGTGAAGACGATCAGATCGCTCAGTTCGATGGTGAAGCGGTTGCGCTCCGGACTGTCCTGCAACACGTCGGCCGCAGCGGACCTGGCCGGTGCCGCCGGGCGATCCGGCGGGGATATCGGCGGGGGAACGAGTGGTCGGGCTCCCAGCCAGCGCCGGGCCGCCCGCACGATGCCGGCCAGGATATGGTCGTCTTCAAGGCTGCGGAGCGGCAGCAGCGTTGTCGCGGCGGCGATCCGGTCAATCCGTGCCGCCGCCGTGCCGGTGTCGACGGCGATGACAATGATGTCGCCCTTCACCGCCCGGTCGGCAAGGGCCGCCACCAGGCCATCAACATCCATCGCCAGCAGCGCCGCTTCCGTGACAACACAGGCACCGGCGCTGCCGCCGGCAATCATCAGCCGTAACGCGGCTTCATCGGCCAGGCGGGCCGGGCTGCCCGCCCTGGCCAGCGCCGCCACGATGGCATCACCATCATCGCCGGCCCGCGCCAGAACGAGAAAGCCGTCATCACCGGGCGGCATGTCGTCAGGCAGCAGGTCAGCAGCCATCACCCTGTCGGTTCCAATTGGCGTCAAGCAAGGTTGGTCAGCATCCCGCCGCACGGCCGCCGCCGGCACGCGACGAAACGCTGGCAACGGTAGCGAACAGTTCATCAGCATCAACGGGTTTTTCCAGAAAGTCGAGCGCCCCCAGCCGCGTTGCCCGCACCGCGCTGCTCATGTCGCCATGGCCGGTGACGACGATCACCGGAAAGGCCGGCAACCGGTCACCCAGTGCCGCGATCAGGCCAAAGCCATCAATGTCCGGCATGCGCAGATCAACCAGCACGCAACCGGGCGTAAGGCCGGGAAGGCGATCGACAAATTCCCGCCCCGACATCGGCGGAATGGCATTAAATCCCGCTGTGGTGAGCAGAAACATCACCGATTCACGGAACATCACATCATCATCGACAATATAGATCGGCAGCGACAGGTTTTGCAGTTTGTCGTTCGCGCTTGTGGTCATGTTGACCTCGTTTCAATCGCCACGGATTTGCACCGTCATCATGGCGCAACCATGTAACCGACCGGTAATGACCATAGCATGACGCCGGGCAATCCAGCCATGTGGTAATTATACGGGGGGGTGATCATGCCCCGCCGCCTGGCCGCAAACGCCGCTTCAGGCGTCCGATGTCGCCAGCGGCCGGAACGGCAGCGGCAGCACGGCAATGCCATCGGCGTGCAGCGCCGCCGCATCGGCCAGGGTCGCTTCGCCGTGGATGCTGCGCACCGGCGTGTCGCCGTCATGCATCGCCCTGGCGCGGCGGGCGAAATCATCGCCGACATAATCCGATTGCGCCTCCATCTGGCGCTGCAAGGCCAGCAGCGCGGCGCGGTCACCAGCGCCGCTGCCCTTGTTGCCCTTTGCCGCCAGCGCCGGCGCCATCACCGCCTTGGCGATGCCGGTGTCACCGCACAGCGGGCAGGCGACCAGCCGGCGCTGCACCTGGTCTTCATAAGCCGCCGACGACGCGAACCAGGCTTCAAAGACATGGGCGTTTGCACAGGCAAGATCAAAGACGATCATGCCATTGTAACGGCAAAGGGCCGGGCATGCTCAAGCGCCGGCACGCGACCGCGCGCCGTTGCCACCGCATCCAGATCGATATCGATCAGCGCCGTCCCCGGTGCCTCCCCCATATCGAGCAGCACCTCCCCCCAGGGGGCAATGACCAGCGAATGGCCAAAGGTGGCGCGGCCATCGGCGTGGCTGCCGGTCTGCGCCGCCGCGATGACAAAGCTGCCGGTTTCGATGGCGCGGGCGCGCAGCAGGGCATGCCAATGCGC
>JANYCM010000063.1 GCA_025360285.1 Sphingomonadales bacterium | reverse complement strand
CCGCGCCGCCACCGTGGATACCGGCGATCTCAAGCCGATGACCGGCGATGTCGTACCGATCGGGCCCGCGGAGCGCGGCCGCCGGCTGGACAAGGCGCAGGCCCTGATGCAGGCGAACGGCCTGTCGGCGGTGCTGATCGAGCCGGGATCCTCGCTGACCTATTTTACCGGCATCCGCTGGTGGCGCAGTGAACGGTTGACGGCGGCGGTGATCCCGGCGCGCGGCGACCCGATCATCGTCACCCCCTATTTCGAAGAACCCTCGGTGCGGCAGAGCCTGGCCATCCCCGCCGATGTGCGGGTCTGGCAGGAGGACGAAAGCCCGATAGCCTTGATTGCCGCCGCGCTGAAGGAGCGCGGCGCCGCGGCGGGGCCGATCGGCATCGAGGAAACCGTGCGCTTCTTTGCCAGCGATGGCCTGGCGCAGTTGCTGCCCGGCGTGCGCATCGTGTCGGCCAATCCGGTGGTTCGCGGCTGCCGCATGATCAAGACGGCGCCCGAAATCGCGCTCCTCCAAAAGGCCAGTGACATCACCCTCGCGGCGTTTCGCTGGGCCTGGCCGCGCATCCGCGAGGGCATGACGCCCGGTGATATCGGCGCGCTGATCGAGGCGGCGATGACGGCGCTGGGCGGGGTGGCCGAGGCACCGCTGGTGCTGCTGGGTGAGGCCGCCGCCTATCCGCACGGCTCGGCAGCGCCGCAGCGGGTGCGGGGCGGCGAGGTGGTGCTGATCGACGGCGGTTGTTCCGTCGAAGGCTATCAGGCCGATATCTCGCGGACCTTCGTGCCCGGTACCGCGCCGGCCGACGTGCGCCGGGTGTGGGACATTGTGGCGAAAGGGCAGCAGATGGCGTTGGCGGCGGCGCAGCTCGGCGCGCCGGCGGGCAGTGTCGATGATGCGGTGCGGCGTTACTATGAGGCGCAGGGCTTTGGCCCCGGTTACCAGCGCCCCGGCCTGCCGCATCGCACCGGGCACGGCATCGGCATGGACGGCCATGAACCGGTCAACCTGGTGCATGGCGAGATGACGAAGCTGGCGCCGGGCATGTGCTTTTCAAACGAACCGGGGCTTTACCTCCCCGGCAAATTCGGCGTGCGGCTGGAGGATTGTTTCCACATGACCGAGGCCGGCCCGCGCTGGTTCTCGGTGCCGCCGACCTCGATCGACGCACCCTTCGCCGGTTGATTGACCACCCCCGGATATTATTGCAGTATGACTGCCAATAACTCCCTGGGGACAATTCAACATGCAGGTGCTGCGCACGCCCGACGCGCGTTTTGACGGCCTGGTGGGGTTTGCCTTTGCGCCGCATTATGCCGAAGTAAGCGATGCGGCGACCGGCACGCCGCTGCGGGTCCATTATCTCGACGAAGGCCCTGCGGATGCCGCCCCCGTGCTGCTGATGCATGGCGAGCCGAGCTGGTGCTATCTGTATCGCAATTTCGTCGGGCCATTGGTCGCCGCCGGTCACCGCGTCATCGCGCCTGATCTGATCGGCTTTGGCCGCTCCGACAAGCTGGGCGACCGCGCCGATTATACCTATGAACGCCATGTCCAATGGATGTCGGACTGGCTGACCGGGCTGGACCTGACGAACATCACGCTGTTCTGCCAGGATTGGGGCGGGCTGATCGGCCTGCGGCTGGTCGCGGCGTTTCCGGATCGCTTTGCCCGGCTGGTCATCGCCAATACCGGCTTGCCGACGGGCAGCGGGTCATCGCCGGGTTTCGACCAATGGCTGACGATCAGCCAGACAATCCCGAATTTCCCCGCCGGCATGATCGTCAACATGGGAACAAGCCGCGAATTGTCGCCGGCCGAAATCGCCGCCTATGATGCGCCCTTCCCCGATGAAAGTTTCAAAGAAGGCGCGCGGCAGTTCCCGACGCTGGTGCCCGTCACGCCCGGTCATGCCTCGGTGGCTGAAAACCAGGCGGCCTGGGCGGTGCTGGAGGCGTTCGACAAGCCGGTGCTGACCTGTTTTTCAGACAATGACCCCGTCACCAAGGGCGGCGAGGCGGCGATCATCGCGCGTGTCCCGGGCGCCAGGGGCCAGCCGCATGTCATCGTTCCCGGCGGGCATTTCCTGCAGGAAGATGCCGCCGACCAGCTGGTCACCCTTATCGACACGTTCATCAAGGCCTGACACCATGCTGGTCACCAATGCCCTCATGCCCGGCCCCGAACAGATACAGGCGTTTTTCGGCGGGGCCGAAACCGGCCCGATGGTCATGGTCAATTTGCTGAAGTTCAAGGACAAGGCGGAATATCCCGACGGTCGCAACCCGGAAATGACCGGGCGCGACGCCTATCTCGTCTATGGCGCCGCCGTGCAGAAATGCCTGGAAATGGTCGGCGGCAAGGGCCTGTTTTCGGGCGATGTCACCGGCATCCTGCTCGGCCAGGTCGAGGAACTATGGGACATGGTGGCGCTGGCCTATTACCCCAGCCCGCAGGCTATGATGCAAATGGTGGCGCTGCCCGACTATCAGGGCATCGAGATCCACCGCTTCGCCGGGCTCAAGGGCCAGCTCAACATCCGCACCGCAGCGACCGGGATGATGGGCCTGTGACCGCGCCAGCGTTTGATCTGTTCTGGTCGTTCCGGTCGCCCTATTCCTATCTGCTGACGCCGCGGCTGGTGGAACTGGTGCGGGCCCATGACGTCACCTGCAACGTCCGCATCGTCTATCCGATCGCGGTGCGCCAGGCGGATTTCTTCGCCAATGCCGATCCGCTGTGGGTGTTCTACCTGATGAAGGACACCTATCGCACCGCCGAATTCCTCGGCCTGCCCTATCGCTGGCCGTCGCCCGATCCGGTCTACATGGACCCCAAGACGCGGACCTACCCCAAGGACCAGCCGCATATCCACCGGCTCAGTCATCTGGGCGTGGCGGCGGCCGAACGCGGGCGGGGGCTGGCGTTCATTGCGGAAGTCAGCGCGCTGCTCTGGGGCGGCGCGGTCCAGGATTGGCACCAGGGCGATCATCTGGCGCGCGCTGCGACACGCGCCGGGCTGGATCTTGCCGAACTGGACGCAGCGGTGGCAGCCGATGAAGCGCATTTTGTTGCGCAGATCGAAACCAACCAGGTCGATCAGCGCAAGGGCGGCCATTACGGCGTGCCGCTGATGGTGGTGGAGGGGGAGCCCTTCTTCGGCCAGGATCGGTTCGACCAGCTGAAATGGCGGCTGGCGCAAAAGGGCATGATGGCACGGTGACGTCAGGCGCGGCTTTCGATCCGCCAGCTTGCCAGCGCCAGCCCGGCCGCGATCGCCGCTGCCAGCCATAGTCCGCCCAGCCCCAGCCGCGGCCAGGCGGCGGCCCCCGCCACCGCACCGCCGACCATCGCCAGCCACAGCGTCAGGAACGGCGCCCAGTCCCAGCGGCCCCGCCCGAGCATGACGCCGGCCAGTCGCTGCCCGACCTTGACGAGGTTGCCGGTCATATAGGTCAGGCTGATCCGCACCTCGCCATCGGCCTCGAACACGGTGTTTTCGCTGCCCATCGCCAGCGCCGTCACCAGAAAGCCCAGCGGCAGCGCGCCGGCGGCCGCCAGCCCCGCCGCCAGCGCCAGCGCGCCGGCGAGGAACAGCAATACTACCGGCCGGTGCCAGCGCCCCGCCGCGCGGCCGACCAGCGTGCCCGCCATGACGCCGATGACGAAACTGCCGATCACGCTGGCGGCAAAGGCGGCATGGCCGGCGCTGCCAAAAAGCCCAACGCCAAGCCGGGTGGAATTGCCACTCATGAACGACAGGAAGAAGCCGCCGGTGGCGATGAAGCCGGTGGCATCGACAAACCCCGCCAGCCCGGCAAGGCCGGTGGCAAGCGCCTGGTTACCGCGGTCGAAGCTGCGCATGGGGTGGTGTTAGACTTTAGGGAGCGCAACACAACTCCCTCCCCGCAGCCGTTAGGCGACGCCTTCGCGTCAACGGGGAGGGAATTGGATTTGGCATTTTATCTCAGCTATTTGAACGCCGCCGCCGCCGCCATGCCACGGTGCCGCCGACTACCAGCCCCAAAGCCCCCACCACCCAGGGCAACAGCCGCAGCAGGCGCGGGATCAGCAATTCCTGCATCGCGTTGATCTCGACCTGGTGCGGCGCCGCATAGCCGGGCGGCATCGGCAGCACCTGCTCGGCCTTGGCATAGGCGGCATAATCCGTCTGCAACGCCGCAAAGTTGCCGGGCCGCGCTGCCGCCAGGTCATGGGTTTCGCCGGGATCGCGGACGATATCGTACAAATGCCAGCCGGCATCGCCATAGGGCGGCAGGTTCTTCACCAGTTTGAGATCGCCCTTGAAGACGACGGCATTGCCCGACAGTTCATACCCCAGCGCCGCATCGGCGGGATGCACGGCTGCGGCAGCGCCGGTCAGCAGCGGCGTCAGGTCATGGCCAGTCATCGGTTCGACCGCCCGCCCGGCAAACTGGCCCTGCTGCGGCGTCACGCCCGCGGCGGCAAGCAGGGTGGGTGCCACATCGGTGACATGGGCGAAGCCGTTGGCGATGGCCCCCTGGCGGAAGCCGGCATGGCCCGGCCAGGCGATGATCAGCGGCACCCGCAGTCCGCCTTCGCTGGCGGTGAATTTGTAACCGCGCAGCGGTGATGACACGGCGCTGGCAAAGCTGGTGCCGATCGCCGTCAGGCTGCCGGGCCGGCCCTGCTGATCGGGGTTCTGGTTGTAATAGAGGTGCGCCATGGCGGCGTTGAAGGGCTTTGCCATGGGGTCGATCGCCTCGCCACCATTGTCGGACAGGAAGACGAAGATCGTGTTGTCATATTGGCCCGTCGCCTTCAGATGCGCCACGAAGCGCCCGATTTCACGGTCCATCGCCGTCGCCATGCCGGCATAGGCCTCCATCGCCCGCGCCCGCTGGGCGCGCTGCGCCGGGGTCAGCGCGTTCCAGTCGCCGGTGGTGTTCATTGTCACCGTCGCCAGGCCCGCGGGCATCACGCCCCTGGCAATCGCCCCTTGCGCGCGCGCCGCCCGCAGCGCCGTCCAGCCGGCGGCATAACGGCCCTTGTAGGCGGCAATATCCGCATCGGGGGCCTGCACCGGGATATGATTGGCGAGGAAATTCACCGAGGCGAGGAAGGGCTTGCCGCTGGCGCGGTCGGCATCAATGTACTGGATCATCTTGTCGGTGATGAAGCGCGACGAGTAATAATCCCCGGGCAAGTGCGCCGGCCGGCCATCCTCGGTCCAGGCGGCCTTGTCATAGAGCAGCAGATTGGGCTTTTCCTCGAAATTGTCGGCCCCCGACTGGCCGAGCGCAAAGGCGTGGGTATAGCCCTTGCCGGTCGGCAGATTGTCCGCCCGGTTGCCCAGATGCCATTTGCCGGTCAAATAGGTGCGATAGCCGGCGGCGCGCAATTGATCGGCGATGGTGACGACGCGGTTGTTGAGCTGGGCATCATAGCCGGGACGCCCACGATGTTCGGCGGGGATGGTTTCGGGCATGTTGCCCAGGCCGGCGCGGTGGCTGGAGACGCCGGTCTGCAACATGGCGCGCGTCGGCGCGCAGGAACCCGCCACGTGGAAATTGGCAAAGCGCGTGCCGGCAGCGGCCAGCGCATCGATATTGGGGGTGGCAATTTCACCGCCATAGGCGCCGACATCGGTGAAGCCCCAGTCATCGGCGAGCAGGATGACGATGTTGGGGCGGGTGGGGCTGGGGGCAGGGGCCGCCGCCGTGGCGAGAAGGAGAGCGGCAGCGATGAGAACCCTCCCCGCGGCCGTTAGGCGAGGCGAAGCGTCAACGGGGAGGGATTTGGTCTGGCCCTTCCTCATGCCGTCAATCCCGCCAGGCACCCGGTTTCCGCCAGCACCGGTTCCAACCCTGCCCGCGCCGCCGCCGGCAGCGCGGCAAAGCGTGCCCGCAGATCGGCCAGGCATTTCGCCTGATATTTGAACGTGCCCTGTGTGAAATCATGCCCCATCGCGGTGAAACCGAACGTCGCGGCCCCCGCCGCCAGCGCCGTGGCATTGGCGATGAGGAAGGGGAAATACAGCGCGCCGATGATTCTGAGCAGCGCCGTCACCACCGGCGCCGGCGGCGCACCCGGTGCATCCCATTCGCCCTCGATGCCCGACATGTCGTCGATATGCAGCAGCCAGCGCAGCACATAGGGATAATCGGCGCGCAGCATGGCGCCTGGCGTCGGATCGACCCCCAGTTGCGAAATCTGGCCATAGAGCCCGAATTCAGCCAGGCTCGGCCGGCTGCCGAACAGGCAGTGGCGATCGGTGACATGGGCTTCCAGCGCCGCCAGCACGGCGCGGGTGGACGCTTCGATCAGCGGGAAATTTTCGTCGGTGCAGCCGACAATGGCCATCCGCCCAACCTGGCGGCCACGGAAGATTTCGGCACCGGCCTGGGATTGCCTGATCCCGCCGCCCTTCATCTGGTCAAAGGCCAGCCAGCGGCTCATCTGCACCTGGTCGGTCTCGCGCAGCCAGCGATAGCCGAACATCGCCTTGGTCAGCCATTCATCGCTGAAATCCTCGATGAGATGGGCAAGGAACGCCTGGGCCGGATCGGGCGGCACGATGCCGCGGTCGGCGTGGCGGGCTTCCAGGTCGTAAATCAGCGGCGTCGAATCATTGGCGAAACCGCCATCGGGATATTTCAGCACCGGGATCACCGGCGCCTTGACGTTGGCGGTCGCCGCCATCGCCGCGGCGCCGTGCAACCACAGATGCGGCAGGCGGCGATAGCGCAGGACGGCGCGCAGCTTCATCGAATAGGGCGAACCGAGCGCGCCATGCAGCTTGTAAAGCCCGTCCATCAGAACCCCCCGGTCGCCGCCATCGCTCCCATCCGGGCGCAGATGCCGTGGAAGCCCGCCATCGTTTCGTCGATGATCTGTTTTGCCGTCTTGATCTCGTCGATCAACCCGGCAGTCTGGCCGGCCAGGCCGACCGCCGCCTCCATGTCGCCGCCGAAATACAAATCGAGGATGCGCGCAAAGGTATCGGGCGGCATCAGCCCGGTTTCGTGCATCGCCGCCGTCCGCTGCGTTTTCAGCGCGCGGATGCACGGGCTGGCCTTTTTGTTGAGCACATAGGTGCCGGTCTCGCGGGCATCGATGATCGCCTGCTTGTAGTTCATGTGCACCGGGCTTTCGGCGGCGGAAACGAAACGCGTGCCCATCTGGACCGCCTCCGCCCCCGCGGCAAACGCCGCCGCCATGCCGACGCCATCGCAGATGCCGCCCGCCGCGATCATCGGCACATCGCTGATGCGGCGGATGGCCTGGAGCAGCACCAGCGTTGACACTTCCTCGGGGTTCTTGAAACCGCCGCCCTCGGCCCCTTCGACGACCAGGCCATCAATGCCGGCCTCGATGCATTTGCGCGCCGCCTCGACGGTCGGCACGGCGTGATAGACGGTGATGCCGGCGGCCTTGAGGGGCGCCAGAAACTTCGCCGGACTGCCCGCCGACGTGGTGACGAACTTGACGCCGGATTCGCAGATGAAGCGCAATATGGCATCATCCTTCAGGAACAGGATCGGCAGATTGACGCCAAAGGGCGCGCTGGTCAGGTCGCGCATCTTCAGGATTTCGGCCTGGCAGACGGCGGTTTCGCCCGATGATGTCTCGATGATGCCAAGGCCGCCGGCGTTGCAGACTGCGCTCGCCAACTGGCTGCGCGCGATCCAGCCCATTGGTGCCTGGACAATCGGGTAACGGGCGCCGGTATGGCGAAGCACGCGGTTCATCAACGGCGGTGATCCTTACAGTAATTTGCGTGAGGTGATGGCGGTGCTGGCGACCGGCAGTGACAGCATCATGCCATCTTCGCCGACCGTGATCGGCCCGCCGAAATGGTCAGCTGCGTCGCCCAGAAAGGCCGGATAGGCATAGGCAAAGGGCATCGCCGGCACGAGATGGTTGAGCAGCAGCGCCTTGACGCCGGCGGCTCTGGCGGCATCGGCGGCCTGTTCCGGACTGGAATGATAGTTGACGATATCGCGGGTGATCTGGGCGGTATTGGCAACCCCCTTGACGACCAGCGCCTGGGTGATCAGCGCCACCAACCGGGGCTGCAGGGCTTCATGGACCAGAAGGTCAGCGCCGCGTGCCGCGGCGACCAGCGACGGCGTCGGCGCGGTATCACCGCTCAGCACCACCGACCGGCCCTTGTAATCAAAGCGATAACCCACGGCCGGTCCGACCGGGCCATGGTTGACTGGAAACGCCGTCACTCGCACCCCGTCCCGGTCGAGCACCACCACCGGTGCCGCGCCGATGGCAAAGGGCAGGGCCGTGCCCCCGGCACCCGACGGCGGCATCAGCGCCGGGCCGTGATGGGCGGTGCGGTACCCATCATCAAGTTTATAGGCCAGGTTGAAACCGGCAACGACCTGTTCCACCCCCGGCGGGCCATGCACCGGCAGCGGCGTCAGCGATGGCCGGCCCGACCAGCGCAGCAGCAGCAGCGGCCCCAGCCCATCGATATGATCCGAATGGAAATGCGTCAGGAACAGATCCTCGATGCGGCCGATCGGCATGCCGATGGCGCCCAGGGTGCGCGCCCCGCCTTCGCCGGCATCGACGACGAACAGATGCGTGCCGGCAATGATCAGCGTGCAGGGGCCGGCATGGCGGCGATCGGGCAGCGGCGATCCAGTGCCGCACAGCACCACGTGCAGGCCATCGGACAGGCCAATAGTGGCATCGCGGCCGGCGTTGGCGGTGATGGTGCGCTTGATCAGCATCATGGCGATCGGCCGCTGGAATACCGTGGCGCCAAATCCGATGATGAGCGCAAGCATCGCCAGGCCCAGCGCCAGCTTTGCCATGCGACCCATCAAATCCCCGCCTCCCGCTATCGTCGGCACTGGATGCACCCTAATTATGGCATTAACAATGTCGAATTCTTGCTGCCTTCTACGATAGGGGCTATGGTGCCCACAACGAATTACAAACAGGTAGGGGGAGGGCATGATGCGAACCGCGATGCGCGTCATCATCGGGCTGATCGGGCTGTTCAATATCAGCATCGGGCTGGGGTTCCTGCTGATGCCGGCGAAGCTGGGTGCGGCGTTTTTCGTCAGCCCGATCGGTGACCAGGGGATGGCGACCCTGAGGGCTGATTTCCCCGGCTTTTTCATCGGTGCCTCGGTGTTCGCCCTGGTCGGGGCGTGGCGCGGGGCGGCGCGGCCGCTGCTGGTGCCGATGCTGATGCTGGGGCTGGCGCTGTTCGGCCGCATCATCAGCCTGATGTCGGAAGGCGTGCTGCCAACGTCGATCCAGCCGATGGTTGCCGAGGCCGTGATGGTCGCCCTGCTGGCCATCGCCTATCGCCAGTTCGCAGCCGCACCGGCGAAAGGCTAGCGCCATGAAAACCTGGGCCAAACTTCTGCTCGGCACGACGGCGGCGCTGGCTGTCGGGGTCGTCGCCTCACGCGACTATATCAAGCTGCACATCGCCGGCTGGATGGGGGGCAGCACCGCCGCCAACCACCCCGTCACCTGGGCGCCGGGGCCGGCCACCGCGGCGCTGCCGGCAGCGCAGCGCCCGCCGAACATCATCCTGATCATGGCCGATGACCTGGGCTTCAACGATATCAGCCTGACGGGGACCGGCGCCGGCGGCGTCAAAACCCCCAATATCGATGCCATCGGCACCGGCGGCGTCAATTTCAGCAATGGCTATGCCGGCAACGCCACCTGCGCCCCGTCGCGCGCCGCGCTAATGACCGGGCGTTACCCGACGCGCTTCGGTTATGAATTCACGCCGACCGATACGCGGCTGCCGGCCTGGTTCCCGACCAGCCTGTTCCGGCCTGATGCGATGTTCGCGCGCAACATCGCCAATTTCCCGACCACATCGGAACACAAGCCGATTTTTGACGAAGCCGCCGCCGCCGAAGCCGCCGCGCCAGGCGGCAAGGGCGTGCCGGCCAGCGAGATCACCATTGCCGAACAGCTGAAATCGCGGGGGTATCACACCATCCACCTCGGCAAATGGCATCTGGGTGAAGCCAAGGGCATGCGGCCCGAGGACCAGGGCTTTGACGAGAGTCTCGGCTTCATCATCGGCGCCCAGAAATTCCTGCCCGATGACGACCCCAATGTCGTCAATTCGAAACAGGATTTCGATCCGATCGACAAATATCTCTGGGCCAATCTGCCCTACAGTGTGCAGTTCAACGGCGCGCCGCGCTTTGCCCCCGACCGGTACATGACCGATTATCTGACCGAACAGGCGCTGGCCGGCATCCGCGCCAACCGCAACCAGCCGTTCTTCATGTATCTCGCCTATAACGCTCCGCACACGCCCTTGCAGGCGCTGAAGGCGGATTATGACGCGCTGCCGCAGATTAAGGACCATCGCTTGCGGGTCTATGCGGCGATGATCCGGGCGGTCGATCGCGGTGTCGGCCGGGTGATGGCCGAACTGAAGGCACAGGGCCTGGAGGACAATACGCTGGTCATCTTCACCAGCGACAATGGCGGTGCCAATTATATCGGCCTGCCCGATATCAACCGGCCGTTTCGGGGCTGGAAGGCGACATTTTATGAAGGCGGCACCCATGTGCCGTTTATGATGCGCTGGCCGGCGCAGATAACCGCCGGCAGTACATTCGCCGCCCCGATCAGCCATTTCGACATTTTCGCGACGGCCAGCGCCGCCGCCAGGGCGCCCTTGCCGACCGATCGCCCCGTCGATGGCGTTGACTTGTTGCCTTTCGTGCAGGGCAAGGCCGCCGGCCGGCCGCACCAGACCTTGTTCTGGCGCAGCGGCAAATACCGGGTTGTCCGCGATGGCGACTGGAAACTGCAATCGCTCGATCTGCCGCGCGCCGACCGGCTGTTTGATCTGGCCAGCGATCCGACCGAACGCCATGATCTCGCCGCCGCCAACCCGGCCAAGGTCGCTGAACTGCGCGCCAGGCTCGCAGCGCATGATGCCCAGCAGCAGCCGGCGGCATGGAAATCGCTGGTGCGGGCGCCCATCGCCCTCGATCGGCCGCTGGGCACGCCGCCGGTCAAGGGAGAAGACTATATCTATTGGTCGAATTGACGAATCGCGTTAAACTCAATTCATGTTCGATGTGTTTGCGCCCCAGCCCATGCCGTCGTCAGACGGCCGCCGCCGCCGTTCCGAACAGAGCCGGGATCGTATCGTCGCCGCCATGATGGCGCTGGTCGAAGCCGGCGCCATTACGCCGGGTGCCGAGGAAGTCGCCGCCCGCGCCCAGGTCGGCCTGCGCAGCGTCTTTCGCCACTTCAAGGATATGGACAGCCTTTACGCCGAAATGGCGCTGCGGCTGAGCCGGGTTTACGAAACCGGCATGGCGCCCTTTGAAAGCCAGGGCTGGCGCAACCAATTGTTCGAAGCGCTGGACCGCCGCATCGGCATCTTTGAAAAGCTGCTGCCCTTCAAGCGCGCCGCCGATGCGCATCGCCACGAATCAGCCGCGATCGCTGCCAACCATGCGGTGGCGCTCAGCCTGATGCGCGCCCGGCTGAAATCGCTGCTGCCGCCGCATCTTGCCGACGACCGCATTGCCTTTGAAACGCTCGACATGCTGCTCAGCGTCGATAGCTGGTCGCGGCTGCGTAATGAACAGCAATTGCCCGTCGAAATGGCGCGCGGCGTCATCGAACGCCAGGTGCGCGCGCTGGTGGACTGAGTCTGCCACCATAAAGCCACAAGATGACGCAAGTCGCGGCTTTGGCGCAACCATTCATCTCCACGGCGTGTCAATTCCGCAACACTATCACAAAACCGGCGGACAAATGTTGCAATGCAACTATACAAGCGCGGTCGCCAAGGCTTAGTTATCGGGTGTCAGGATCGTAACCCCGGCGTCATTCCTGTGACGGTTGAGAGGTTAGGGCCGTCATTTGGGCGAGGAATGGTCAACCCCCAATGTGAGGGAATTATTCCATGCGCCTTTTGCTCACCAGTGCCGTTTCGGCCATCGCCATTCTCGCAGCGGCCCCGGCCTTTGCCGAAGATGCGCCCGCCGCTGCTCCGGTCAAGGATCTCGTGCTGTCGGGCTCGGTCGCCCTGCTCAGCGATTATCGCCTGCGCGGCGTGTCGCAGACTGACAAGGGTTTCACCCTGCAGGGCAGCCTGACGCTGACTCACAAGAGCGGTTTCTACGTCGGCATCTTTTCATCGAACCTCGCCGGCTGGGGCACTTTCGGTGGCCCCAACCTCGAAGCCGATGCCATCGGCGGCTACAAGCATTCGCTCGGCACCGGCGCCATTGACGTGGGCCTGACCTGGTACATGTATCCAGGCGGCGCCAGCAAGACCGACTATGCCGAACCCTATGTCAAGGTCAGCGGTACGCTGGGCCCGGTGTCGGCGCTGCTCGGGGTTGCCTATGCTCCCAAGCAGCAGGCGCTGGGCAATTGGTATGCCACCCCGACCAGCCGGATCGGTTCCAGCTATGACAATATCTATGTCTGGGGCGATTTTTCCGCCGCCATCCCCGGCACGCCGCTGACGCCCAAGGCGCATGTCGGCTATTCCAAGGGCAACCCCGGCCTCGGCCCGAACGGCACCAGCATCGCCCCGACGGGTTCGTATCTTGACTATCTGGTCGGTGTTGACGTCGCCACCGGCACCCCGGTGACGCTGGGTGTCGCCTTTATCGGCACCAATATCAGCACCAAGGATTCGCTGTATCTCCAGCCGAACTTCTCCTCGACCAAGGATGGTTCATCGATCGCCAAGGGCAAGGTGGTGTTCTCGATTACCGCTGCCTTCTGATCCGGCTGGCACGACAGCAAAGGGGGTCGCAGCGAATGCTGCGGCCCCTTTTTCTTGTCCTGCCGCCATTCGCCCCCTAAGGTCCGGTGCTTCCTGCAACAGGGGGGAGCGGCGGGTGGCGACACCATTGGTTGGCATCATCATGGGGTCAAAGTCCGATTGGGCCACGATGGCCCATGCGGCTGACATGCTGGAAACCCTGGGCATCGGCCATGAAAGCCGGGTGGTCAGCGCGCACCGCACCCCGCAGCGCCTGTATGATTATGCCATGGCGGCGGCGGCGCGGGGCTTGCACATCATCATCGCCGGCGCGGGTGGTGCGGCGCATCTGCCGGGCATGGCGGCGGCGATGACACGGCTGCCGGTGCTCGGTGTGCCGGTCGAATCCAAGGCGCTCAGCGGCATGGACAGCCTGCTTTCCATTGTCCAGATGCCCGCCGGCATTCCCGTCGGCACGCTGGCCATCGGCAAGGCCGGGGCGATCAACGCGGCGCTGCTCGCTGCCGCCATTCTGGCGCTCAATGATCCGGCGCTGGCGGCACGGCTGGAGGCCTGGCGCCGCGCCCAGAGCGATGGCGTCGCCGAAATCCCGGCATGATCGCACCCGGATCGACGATAGGCGTATTGGGCGGCGGCCAATTGGGCCGGATGCTGGCGCTCGCCGCCGCCAGCATGGGCTACCGCGTCCATGTCTTTGCGCCCGAGGCCGAATTGCCGGCCGGCGATGTCGCCGCCGCCGTCACACGCGCCGGCTATGATGATGCGGCAGCGCTTGATGGCTTTGCCGCCGCCGTCGATGTCGTGACGTTCGAATTTGAAAACATCGATACCGCCGCCATCCGCCACCTCGTCGCCCGCGTCCCCGTCTACCCCGGCGCCGCCAGCCTGGAAGTGGCGCAGGACCGGCTGGCGGAGAAGCGCTTTGTCGAAACGCTTGGCGGCCGTCCGGCGGCCTATCGCGCCGTGGACAGCCGCGCCGACCTTGATGCCGCCATCGCCGCATTGGGCACGCCGGCGGTGCTGAAAACCCGGCGCATGGGCTATGACGGCAAGGGCCAGGCACGTCTGCACGGCCCGGCCGATGCCGATGCCGCATGGGCGGCGATCGCCGGGGCCCCTGCCGTGCTGGAAGCATGGGTGGATTTCTCGCATGAATTTTCGGTGGTGCTGGCGCGCGGACAGGATGGCGAAACCTGTGTCTGGCCGGTGCCGCACAACGTGCACCGCGCCGGCATTCTTGATACCAGCCAGGTGCCGGCGCCGGCGGAAATCACCGCCCAGGCCGCGGAAGCCATCGCGCTGGCGCGGCGCGTGGCCGACACCCTGGGCCATGTCGGCGTGCTGACGCTGGAATTCTTCGCCACCGCCGATGGCCCGCGCTTCAACGAAATGGCGCCGCGCGTCCATAATTCGGCGCATTGGACGATCGAGGGCGCCCGCGCCTCGCAGTTCGAAAACCACATCCGCGCCGTTTGCGGCCTGCCCCTGGGGTCAACCGAACTGACGGCACCCACCGTGATGATGAAGAATCTGCTGGGCGACGATGTCCATGACTGGTGCCATCTGCTTGCCGACAGCCGCGCCCATCTGCACCTTTACGGCAAAAGCGAGGTCAAGCCGGGGCGCAAGATGGGGCATGTGACGTGGTTATAGGGTGACGCGTGTCCGGCCCGCACCCCCGCGTCCGCGTCAGCGGATCAAACTTTACAGCCGACCCATCAGCAGCAGGATCAGGACAATGATCAGCACGGTGCCGAGCAGCCCCGACGGGCCATAGCCCCAGCCCGACGAATAGCCCCAGCTGGGCAGCGCGCCGACGAGCGCCAGGACGATGATGATGAGCAGGATAGTGCCAAGCGACATGGGCAGGGGCCTTTGCGGGGCCAGCGCCATGGTGGCACCGGATCAGCAGGGCAACGCGCGCAGCGGGGTAATGGTTCCCATGAGCCTGCCTGGATGTGTTTCCTCTCCCGCAGCTGTAGGCGACACCTTCGCGTCAACCGGGAGAGGAAGTTATCGATCCTACCGCACCTCCACCGGCAACCCCAGCCTGGCCAGCTGCGGCTCCACAATTTTCCGGTCCCCCACCACGATCCACGTGAAATTATCCGTGCTCAGCAATTTCGCCGCCTCATTCAGCTGCGCCGGCGTCAGCGCCTGCAGGCGTTCGACCAGCCGGCCATAATAATCATCGCCGCGCCCGAGTACCGCATTGCGCTCGATCGCCCCCAGAAGTGCGCCACCGCTTTCAAAATCGCCGGGCAAGGACCGCACGCTGTTGTTGATGCTGTTGTCGCGTTCATCGGCGGTGATCGGCTGCGGGCCGGTCAGCGCCTTTACATCGGCGATCATCGCGGCGATCGATTCGCCGGTGCGGTTGGCCTGGACCGGCGCGATGATCTGCGCCGTCACCTGGTCCGCAGCGTCGCCGATGCCGGAATTGACCCCGTATGCCCAGGATTTCTTCTCGCGGATATCCATGTTCAACCGCGAGCTGAACAGGCCGCCCAGAATGTCATTGGCGGCGCGCAGGGCGATCGGATCGCTGCTGCCCTTGATCGGCAGCACGACCCCGCCGCGGATGAAGCTTTGCGGGCTGCCCGGCCGATCGACCAGGATGATGCGCGCGCCTTTGGGCTCGGGGACGGGCGGGAAGCTGCGGCTGCCCTTCGCGACCGCCGGGTCGGCAGTCCAACTGCCGAAGCTGGCCTCGAGAAGCGGTTTCAATTCGGCCATGCTGATGTCGCCGACCACAAAGATGGTGGCATTGTCAGGCCGGATCCAGCTCTTGTGCCATTGCACCAGATCGGCGCGGGTGACGACCTTCAGGCCCTCCGCCGTGCCGCTGCCGGTGCCCGGTACGCCGTACGGATGCGCCGGGCCATAAAGCAGCACCGGCAACAGCCGGCGGGTGATGCTGCCGGGGTCGGCTTCTTCCAGCGCGATGCCGGTCAGTGTCTGGCCGCGCACCCGGTCCAGCTCGCTCTGCGCAAACGCCGGCCGCTGCACGACATCGGCGAACAGTGCCAGACTCGCCGCAAGATTGGGCTTGAGCGCATCAAGGCTCAGCCGGGTGCGGTCCGGCCCGGCGCTGGCGCCGATGCTGGCGCCCAGCCGCTCGCGTGCCTCGGTAATCTGTGGCCCACTCAGCCCGCCGGCGCCTTCATCGAGCAGATTGAGCGCCAGCCCCTGCAAGCCCAGCTTGTCACGCGGATCGGCGGCAAAGCCGGCATCGAAGGACAGCATCAATCGCACCACGGGAATGGTGTCGCGCCGGGCGAGTTCGACCTTCAACCCATTGGCCAGGACGGCGCGTTCGACACTGGCGACGCTCAGCGATGGCGGCGTGCCGGGCACCGGGGCGGGTTCGCGCGGCAGGGTGGTGATCGGCGGGGCGGGCGCGGCATTGCCGGGGGCGGGCGCCGATTCTTCGGCCTTGGGCCGGGCGCCGGGCAGCACCGTCTGGCGGTAATCGCCCTGCGCCAGCCAGCGGCGCGCTGCGGCGCCGACGCTGGCCGGGGTGGCGGCGGCATAGCGCGCCAGTTCGGTCTTGTAGAAATTCGGATCGCCGGCATAGACGGCGCCTTCGGCCAGCGCGACGGCCTTGCCGCCAAAGCCGCCAACGGCCTCCAGGCCGCGGATGGTGCCGGCGACATTGCGGGTGGCGACGCGGCTCACCTCATCGGCGGTCGGCCCCGCCTTGCGGAACTGCGCCAGCACTTCATCGATGCGCGCCTCGACCTTGGCCGGATCAACGCCCTTGGCAACGGTCACCTCGATGCTCGCCATCGAAATCTTCTCGAACGCCTGCACCCCGCCCGATACGGCAACGGCGAGTTTCTTGTCGCGCACCAGATCATTGTACAGCCGCGATGAACTGCCGCCGGCCAATATGGTCAGCGCGACATCGACCGGCGGCGTGGCGGCATCGGTGCGGCCGGGCACCACCCAGGTGCGGCTCAATTGCGGCGTCGGGATCTGGTCATGCAGCGTTTCGCGGCGGGTGGTCTTCCACACCGGTACCGGCGCGGGCAGGCGGGTGATCGCCGGACCATGGGCGATGTCACCGAAATATTTCTCCACCAGCGGCCGGGCCGTGGCGACATCGATATCGCCGGCGAGCACGAGGATGGCGTTGCCGGCACCATAATGGGCGCGGAACCAGCCGCGCACATCGGCCATGCTGGCCTTGTCGAGATCGGCCATGCTGCCGATCGTCGAATGGCGATAGGGATGGCCGGCAGGGAACAGCGCCTTCAGCCGGGCATATTCGGTGAGGCCCAAAGGTTCATTGTCACCCTGGCGCTTTTCATTCTGCACGACACCGCGCTGGGTATCCAACTGCGTCTGCGTCACCGCGCCAAGCAGATGGCCCATGCGATCCGATTCATAATAAAGCGCCAGCGGCAGCGCCGGGGTCGGCACATTTTCGAAATAATTGGTGCGATCGAACCAGGTGGTGCCGTTGAGCTGGGTCGCGCCAATGCCCTCCAGCGTCTGGATATAGCTGCCGCGGTTATTTTCGCTGCCGCCGAACATCAGATGTTCGAACAGATGCGCATAGCCGGTCTTGCCGGCGGGTTCGTCCCTGGAACCGATATGATACCAGACGCTGACGGCGACAATCGGCGCCTTCCTGTCGGTATGGACGATGACGCGCAGGCCATTGGCCAGGGTGAATTGCTGCCAGGGAATATCGACGGCCTTGACCAGCGCGGCGACGGGGGCGGGGGCAGGCGCGGCGGCTAGCGCCGGACCGGCGAGAGGCGTGGCAAGCAACAGGGCCGCAAGGATCGACAGGCGCATGGGTTCTCCGGACAGGACAAGGGCAAAGTTTAGCCCGCTTGCTGCCGGCCTGCCAATGACCCCGGCATGAATGCGTCAAAACGCTTCCAGCACCCGCCCCTTGCCCCACACCCGGTCCTCGATGCCGGCGGCGCGCAGTCCGTGCCACCAGGTCGCGGCGTTGATGCTGATCACCGGCTTGCCCAGCACCTGCTCGGCCGCCGCGCACAGATCTAGCATCGACAGGTTCGTGCCGACCTGGACGATTGCTTCGACATCCGGCCCATCAAGTTCCCCCAGCACGTGGCGCAAGCGTTCCGGCGGCACCTGGGCAATCGCCACCGGCGAGGCGCATTCGAGGCAGCGGTCGCCCAATACCGTGAAGCCCGATTCGGTGAAGAAATTGCGCACCTCGGCATTGGCGGCGGGGAAATAGGGCGACAGGAAGGCGACGCGCTTTACCCCGAAACGCCGCAAGGCTTCGGCCGTGGCAATGGCGCCCGTCGATACCCCCCGCCCCGAAATCGCCGCGATGCGCGCCCGGAACGCCTCGGCGCCGGCGATGCCGCCATAAAAGGTGATCGCCGACATGCCCATGACGATATGATCGGGCTGGCAGGTCAGCACCGATTTGACCGCCTCATCGACGCTGATGGTGATCGCGTCGGTCAGCGCCTTGAAGCTGGCATTGTCGCCGACAGCGAGGTTCTCGACAAAAATCCGGGCGTAATGCGCCGTGACGCCGGGGACGCGCAGATCGTCCATGTCGGGCTGCACGATCGTGTTGGTCGATGGGCCGAGCACGGCCATCTTGGCCCGCCACCCCCGCACGTCCGTCACGCAATCACCGCCGCATCATCCAGGCTTTTGAACATCGCCTGATTGTACAGATACTCGCGCCTTTTGTCCGTATCGCCATTCACCGCGCGCATCGCGGCATAATATTCCTCGCGCGCCACCGGGTCCCGTGCTTCGATCAGGCGCTTGTTGGCGATCGTCTGCGCCTGGATGAAATTGTGCATCACCGTGCGCCGCTGCCGGTCGAACCGATCCAGCAAAGGCGCGGCCGCCGCCCCCTCCAAAATGATCTGCGGCAGCTTTTCGGCCAGGTTGATCGCATCATGGATGCCGCTGTTCATCCCCAGGCCCCCCAAGGGGTTGTTCAGATGCGCCGCATCGCCGATCAGCACTACCCGGCCGTGATTATAGCGCTGCGCCACCCGCTGATGCACCCGATAGATGGTGCGGTGGACGGTTTCCACCGGCGGGCCATCGCCGAGCAACCGCCCGAAGATCGCATCCTTGTTGGCATCGGATTTCAGATCCGCATCACTCGCCGCCTCATCGGCCGAAACCAGCACCCGCCACAGGCTGGGCACGCGCAACAGCACGTGCCAGTCATCGGGGTCGGCGACATAATTGACATAGGCCAGCCGGTCGAAATGCTGATCCAGCGGCAGGGTCGTTGACAGGCACAGGAATTTTTCCGGATAGGTGAAGCCTTCGAATTCCACCCCCAGCCATTTGCGTACAATCGAATTGGCGCCATCGGCGGCAATCAGATAGCGGCAGCGCAATTGTTCGATGGCAGTGGGGGATTCGAGCGCCGCGGTCACACCGTCGGCGTCCTGGCTGAAATGCACCACGCGGCGCGAAAACACCATATCGGCATTGGGGTGCGCCGCCAGCCGGGCCGCCAGCAGCCGCGCCAGCTTCCATTGTTCGCATTGCAGGCGGAACGGGAAGGGCGTGCGGTCCGCCAGTTCCGACAGGTCAAAGGCCAGCACCTCGCCGGTGGCGCGGATGCGATATTGATACACCGGCGCCTTCAGCCCCAGCGGCAGCATATCGGTCAGCACCCCCAGCCGATCGAGCATTTCCAGCGTCGGCGGGTGGAAGGTGGAGGCGCGCAGGTCTTCGGGCGGCTGGCTGTCGGCCTCGACCACCAGCACCATCAGCCCGGCCTTGGCCAGGGCATAGCCTGCCACCGTCCCCACCGGCCCGCCGCCGGCGATGATGACATCATAGTCGGCCATCAGCCGGCGATCAGCCGGATGTTGACGTCGGCGGCGCCCACGCGCAGCGCCTTGCCGGCGCGATAGGCCTCGCTGCCCAGATAGGCGCGGGCGGCGTCCATATCGGGAAATTCCACCACGACGATACGTTCGCCGCCAATCGCATCGGCGGGGGCCTCGCCTTCGGCCTGTTCGGTGACGCTGCCGCGCACGACATAGCGGCCGCCATGCGCCTCGGCGAGCCCGGCGATGGCGCGGGCATAGGCACCGAACCGATCCATGTCGGTGATGCGGACAGTCGAGACGAGCCAGGCGGCCATCCGCGCTCCTTTCCCCAAAAGCCGGGTTTGCCGGCCATAAATACTGGCACCGGCGTAGCGCCGCCATCACCCCGCTGCGGGCGGCGTTTGCCGATATGACCGCCAAGCGAACACAGCAGCGGCGACCGCGACGCCGCGCCGCGCCCCGGCGTTAGAGACTGTTCCAGGCAAGCGGAACCGGCCCGCGCCCCCGCCCGGCCACCCAACGGAACTATGCTTGACTGGGTGGCCGGGCGGGGGCGGAGGCGGGGGCGGGGGTGCGCCGCGAGGCTGCACAGAATCCAGGCGCAGGCATCAGGAGGCACTTGTGGGCGATTCCCTAGGATACCGGGCCAAGTTCGCGGTGGTGGCACCATCGACGAATACCAGCGTGCAACCTGAATATGATGCGATGCGGCCGCGCGGCGTTACCAACCATTTCGCCCGCATCGCCATCCCCGATACGCGCGTCACCGATGATGCCAGCTTCATGGTCATGTTGAACAATATCCGCGCCGCCACCACCGATGCTGTAGATGTCGCCATGTCGATGGCGCCCGATGCTGTCGTCATGGGCATGTCGGCGGAAACCTTCTGGGACGGTGCCGATGGCGCCCAGGCGATGCACGACCGGCTGGTGGCGCAAACCGGCAAGCCCGTCATCATGGGCAGCACCGCGTGCGATGCCGCCGTTCAGGCACTGGGCGGGGCGAAGCGCATCAGCATCATCACCCCTTATATGCCCGTCGGCGACACCCAGGTGCGGCGGTTTTTCGAAGATTCGGGCTATGAGGTGATGGCCATCAAGGGCCTGAAATGCGCCAGCCCGATGCTGATCGCCCATGAAAGCGAAACCACCCTGAAGCGCGCCATCGCGGAGGTTGACGACTCTCAGGTCGATGCGATCATCCAGTGCGGCACCAATCTGGCCTTTGCCCGTGTCGCCGGCATCGCCGAATTCTGGCTCGAAAAGCCGGTCATCGCCATCAACACCGCCACCTATTGGCACGCGCTGCGGTCGCAGGGCATCATGGACCAGTTTGACGGTTATGGCGCCCTGTTCGCGGATCATTGAGGCATTTTTGACCCATGGAATATCCCTATATCCCGATTTCGCAGCGCCAGCCGCTGAAATGGCCGAACGGCGCCCGTGTCGCGCTGATCATCACCTTCAACCTGGAAACCTGGGACCTGACCAAGGATACCGACAAGCCCTATTACGCCGGCGGCCCGCCGATCCTGCCCGATGTGCTGCCCGGCCGGGTGCCGGATTTCCCCAACTACACATGGCGCGAATATGGGCAACGCGTCGGCATCTGGCGCCTGTACGAGCTGTTCGACAAAATGGGCGCCAAGGCGAGCTGCACCACCAACGCCGTAACCTTCGATCGCCGCCGCGCCATGGTGCAGGCGGTGCTCGATCGCGGCTGGGAATTGCTGGCGCATAATTGGGAACAGGGCGAATTGCTCAGCGATTTCGCCGGCGATCCCGGACGCGAGCGCGAGATCGTGCTGCGGACGCTGGCCAAATATGAGGCGGAAACCGGTCGCAAGGCGCGCGGCTGGCTGTCGTCATCGCTGCGCGGCACCTTGCAGACGGCGGATATCCTCGCCGAACAGGGGTGCAGTTTCTACTGCGACATCATGAATGATGATCAGCCCTATCTGTTGTCCACGCCCTCGGGGCCGATCGTTTCGATCCCCTACAGCAATGAAATCAATGATTTCACCCTGCTGACCCGGCGCAATTACACCACCGACCAGTTCCGCGATATCCTGATCGAGGAGCTGGATGTGCTGTATGAAGAGGGCGCCGCGACGGGGCGCATCATGAATATCGGCCTGCACCCGCATGTCTCGGGACGGGCGCACCGCATCCGCGCTATCCGCCAGTTCATCGAACATGCGCAAAGCCTGCCGGGCGTGTGGTGGGCGACCCGCGCCGAAATCGCCGACTGGTATCTGGCGAACCATGACAGCCATATCCCGAACCAATTGGGGACACCGCAATGACCGCCATGCTCAACACCTTTCAACAGGGCGCGCATCCGGTGCTGCCGCGGCCCGATCATGACGAACGCGCCGCCCAGGAGTTCACCAAGAGCCTGAAAGGCTTTGTGCAATCCGGCCTGCTGCCCGGCCTGGGCCCGGTGTTCAAGCACCGCGCCGCCCCCGCCTATCAGCGCGCCCAGGGCACCGCGCCGGCCGACCGCCACGCCATAAGGAAGGCGATGGTCGGCGATGTGTATTTCCAGCATTATGCTGCCACCAACCGCATCGCCCAGGAATTGTTGTGGGATTCGGTCATCGACACCATCGACCGGCAATTGCCCGAAATCGAGGCGCGCGCCCGCGCCCTGTCCGCCGCCAGCCCGGCGCCGCTGGAAACCGCCGATGATTTCGCCACGCCGCGCTATGTGACGGCGCTGGATATCCATTGCATGCCGGGAGGGTATGCGGAGGCGGGTGAAATTGCCGCCGGCGCGCTTTATGATCGCGGCGTCTATCTTTACGCCATGGGCTATATGGGTCCGGCCAATGACGATATGGGGCGGTCGGTCGCCAATTATATCCGCCGCACCATGCCGGATTTCGCGCCGAAACGCATTCTCGACATGGGTTGCACCGTCGGCCATTCGACCCTGCCCTTCAAGGAAGCCTTTCCGGAGGCCGAAGTCATCGGCATCGATGTCGCCGGCCCGCAGGTGCGTTACGCCCATGCGCGCGCCGCCGGCATGGGCTTTGATGTCGGTTTCCTGCAGCGCAACGCCGAAGCGACGGGGTTCGAGGCCGGCAGTTTCGATCTGATCGTCAGCCATATCCTGCTGCACGAAACCAGCGGCAAGGCGATGCCCGCCATCATCCGCGAATGCCACCGCTTGCTGGCGCCCGGCGGCCTGATGATCCACGCCGATCTGCCGCCGTTCGACCTGATGGACCCCTTCACCCAGTTCATCCTCGACAATGAAACCTGGTACAACAACGAACCCTTCTGGGGCGCCATGCGCGAGATCGACCAGGTGGCACTGGCCACAGCCGCCGGCTTTGCCGATGTGCGTTTCGATACCGCGCCGATGGCGATCATGGAATTTGCCGCATCGGACGAAAGCTATACCGAGGCCGCCGCCGAAAGCCTGGCGGAGCGCGATTTCACCGCCGGCGAATATGCCCCCGGCGGCGGTTGGGAAGTGTTGATCGGGAAAAAGCCATGACCTTGCGGCGCACCGCGCGCGGCAAGCGGCCGCGTTTCTATGACGCGCCGGGGCTCGATCAGGCGATGTCGATGATCGTGGTGCTGGCGCAGGAGATGACCGTGCTGCGGGACAGGCTCGATACGGTGGAGCGGGTGGCGAGCGAGGCCGGGCTCGGCGCGGCGATCGAGGCCTATGAACCGCCGCAAGCGGTGCTCGAAGTCCGCGAAGCGCGGCGGCAGGCGTTCCTTACCCGGCTCTACTATCTGGCGCGGCAGGATGCGGCGCAGGCTGCTGAACAGGATGATGAGGGCCGTTTTACCGCGGCGCTCGACGAAATCGCGAAAGGCTAGGCCATGGCAACGCTGTTGAAGAACGCTCCCTCTTTGCTCGATGCCCTGGCGGCGGCGGTTGGCCCTGAGCATCTGCTCACCGATGAAGCCGACCGGCGCTTTCACGGCACCGATTGCTTCGCCGCCGGCGAAATTCCGGTCGCCGTGGCGCGGCCGGGCAGCGTTGCCGAGATGCAGGCGGTGGTCGCCGCCTGTGCCGCCGCCGGCGCGCCGCTGACGGTGCGCGGCGGCGGGGCGAGCTACACCGATGGCTATATCCATCGCCGGCCGGGCGGCGTCACCATCGATACCAGCCGGTTGAAGGCCATCGACCTTGATGAAGCCAAGGCGATCGTCACCGTCGAGGCCGGTGTCACCTGGGCAGAATTGTACGATGTGCTCAAAGCCCGCGGGCTGCGCACGCCGTTCTGGGGGCCATTTTCGGGCCTGGCCGCCACCATCGGCGGCTCGATGTCGCAGAACAGCGTCAGCCATGGCCCCGGCGTTTCGGCTGAATCCTTGCTCAATCTCGATATCATCACCGGCACCGGCGAATTGCTGTCCACTGGCAGCGCCGGCAGTGAAAACAGCACGGCCTTTTTCCGGCACTTCGGCCCCGATCTTGCCGGGCTGTTCACCGGTGATTGCGGCGCGCTCGGTGTCAAGGCGCGCATCACATTGAAACTGGTGCGGCGGCGCGAGGCTTTTGAGGCGGCGAGCTTCAGCTTTGCCAGCTTC
>JANYCM010000340.1 GCA_025360285.1 Sphingomonadales bacterium | reverse complement strand
GTCACCGCCGATGCCAAATCGATCAGCCAGTTCATCCGGTTGTGGCTGAATGACAACAACCGCTGGAACGCGCCGAAATTCATCGGCGGTGAAAGCTATGGGACGACGCGGTCGGCCGCGCTGATCAACGAACTGGAGGGCCAGTATAATGACGTTGCGGTCAACGGTGTCATCCTGATTTCAACGATTCTCGATTTCGGCGCCGAGGCCGAAACCGAGGGCAATGAGATGCAATATGTCGTCACTCTGCCGTCAATGGCGGCGGTGGCGTTTTATCACAAGCATCTGCCGAACCAGCCAGCGGCATTGGAACCCTTCCTCGACCAGGCACGCGCCTTTGCGCGCGGGCCGTATATCACCGCGCTGTTGAAGGGCACCCAGTTGACCAATGCCGAGCGGGCCGATGTGCGCAAGCAATTGGCGGGCTTTACCGGGCTGTCCGAGGCGTTTCTGGATCGCGCCAATCTGCGCGTCAGCCCCGATCGTTTCTACAAGGAATTGCTGCGCGATCGCGGCACCACGGTCGGCCGGCTCGATGCGCGTTACCTGGGGCTGGATTATGACAATGCCGGCGAAGGCCCGGACAATGACCCGAGCTTTTATGGTATCGATGGCGCCTATACCGCCGCCATCAACAGCTATGTTCGCCAGGACCTGGGGCTGAAGATGGACCGCGAATATGTCACCATCGGCAATGTCGGCCCCTGGGACTGGAAATTGGGCGGCGGCCGTGACGGCACCACCTATGTCAATGTCGCGCCCTATCTTTCCAGGGCACTGCGCGAAAACAGCGGCATGAAGGTGTTCGTCGGCCAGGGCTATTATGATTTCGCCACGCCGTTCTTTGGTGCCGAACAATCGCTCACCCGCCCCGGCTTCCCCGCCGGCCGGGTGGAGTTTCATTATTACCAGGCCGGGCACATGATGTATGTGCATGATACCGATCTGGCCAAGCTGTCAAAGGACATCCGCGGCTTTATCGAACGGCAGAAATGACGCCAAAAAGGCCGCGCCCGTGGCCGGGCGCAGCCCTCTGGCCATCCGTCAACGCTGGTTCAGGCCGCAATACTGGCCTTGCGGCGGCGCAGCGAGACGCCGACCAGGGCCATGCCGGCGATCATCATCGCCCAGCTTTCGGGTTCGGGCACCGATGAGGCGGCGAAACCGCCCGAAACGCTGGCCTTGGTGGTGTTGAAGCTGCGGGCGCCGGTGACATTGGTCAGCGTCGGGTCAACCGCAGCGATCGACAGGCTTGGGTTGGCCGCTGTCATCGTCAGGCTGAAATCATAATCGGCGGAATTCTGGAAATTCATGAAGTCCGACGTATAGGTCAGCGACTGGCCGGGCGTCGAACCGAGCAGCGAAAAGGTCGTCGCGCTGCCCGCGGCGATCAGTTGCGCGCTGTTGAAGGCGATGGTCAACAGATTGCTGCGGGCCGGGCCGTTCAGCTTGTGGGTGGAAGTGTACAATTGCACCGGCACCGTGCGGGTGAAGGAAATCCTGCCGGCGCCGAAGGTCTGGGTGAAGATGTTCAGCGAACCGATCGTCGTCTTGACCGGCGCCGTTGTCGAAAAGGTATCAAGCGAGAAATAGGCCTTTTGGGTGCCGGCCAGGATGGACCGGAATGGGCCCTGGACTGCCGACAGGAAGCTGAAATTGACGACCGGCGTCGCAAAGGCCGTCGAGCTGCCATTGGTCGAATAGAGTTCCGACTTGGGCGTCACCAGCGTCGATTTGGTGGTGACGCTGTTGTAGCCGATGATCTTCTGGCCGATGACCTTGCCCTTCTTGTCGAGCAGCGGACCATAGTTCGGCGTCTTGGTCGTCACGCTGGTGGTCTTGATGGTATCAAGGTTCTTCAGCGAAATGATCTTGGGCGTCACATTCTTGACCGAAATCTGCGAAAACTGCGCGAAGGTCCGCGACGGGGCGGCGGCGGCGGCGCTGGCCAGCAAGCCGGCGCCGATGGCGGCAGTGATCAGGACGGGGCGGACGATCATGGGAAACACTTTCTTGCAAAAGGCTGGATTTGGCAGCCGGTGACCTGTTGCAAACGATTTTGCATGAATCGTGCCAACACAATGATTTGCACCAAGCTATTGGAGTCATTGGATTGCGCGCGGCAGGGGCCAGGGCGTTACGGGGCCGGAACTGTAAACCGCCGCGTCCGGCGGGGGCCGGCCCTACCGACCTTGGTATGGGTGTCCGCCCCGGCTTTGGTGCAGCGCGACAAAGCCGCGGCGCCCGCCTATGTTCGGCACCGCAATGTTGAATCAACGCCTTGTCCATAACCGCGCCGACCGCATCAGCGCGCTGGGCCGCATTGCCTTTGCCGTGCCGTCGCTGGTCGCGGCGCTGATCGATCCGCCAGAGCCCCAGGCCTGGGCCGGCGTCGTCATCAAACTGCTCGCTGGTTACGCCGCGCTGGCCACCGGGCTGGGCCTTGTCATGTGGGCGCGGTCATTGTCAGCGCGGCCGATCGGGCAATGGGCCTATGCTGCCGATCTGGCGGTGGTGGCGGCGCTGGTTTATCTGACCAACGGCGCCGCCAGCCCGTTTTTCCCGCTATATCTGTTTGCCACCCTGTCGGCGACGCTGCGCTGGGACTGGCGCGGCGCGCTGGGCACCAGCATCGTCATCGTGCTGCTGTTCATTCCCACGGCCTTCATGCGCCGCGGCGGGCTTGATCCGCAGACCGACGATATCCTGCGCTATGTCGTGCGCATCGGCCAGGTCGTCGTGGTCGGCGGCCTGCTCGCCTATATGGGGGCGCAGCGCGAACGCGTCTGGCAGGAATTGCTGGGGCTGGCCCAGCCGGTGGAGCGCAGCGTTGCCTCGGTTGCCGAAGCCATTGACCTGTGCCTTGATCATGTCTGCCGCTTCTTCGATGTGCCGCGCGTCATTTTTGTCTGGGAATTGCGCGATGAACGCGGCTGGCAGGCGGTGCAGGGCGGCCCCGGTGCGCTGCCGCTGCCGCTGCTCGCCGGCCCCGGCGCGCCGGTTGACAGCGCCAATGCCGGGGTGGCCTTTGATTTTCGCGCCAGCGCCGCCAACTGCCGGCGCTATGATGCCGGCGGTGACCTGACCGGGGTCGATCACCCGCTGCTCGATGCCGCGCTGGCGCACCGTTGGGGCATTACCGAAGCGGCGGTGGCGGCGGTCACTTGCGACGCGCTGGCGGGCTGGCTGATCATCCCCAAGCCGGTCAGCGAGGAGGATCTGTATCTGGCCCGCGCTCTTGCCGTGCAGATCGCCGCGGCATTGGACCATGCCAGCGTCACCGAGGCCTGGCGTGCCGCCGCCGCCGGCGAGGAACGGCTGCGCGTTGCCCATGATCTGCATGACGGCATCCTGCAATTCCTCGCCGGGCTGTCGTTGCAGTTGAAGCTGATCGAGCGGGCAAATGGCCATGATCCGGCGGCGGTGGCCGATCGGCTGCTCCGGCTGAACCAGGCACTGCGCGGCGAACAGCATGATCTGCGCGCCTTCATCGAAGCGATCCGGCCGCGTGCCGTGCCATCCGCCGAATCCGCCGCCGATCTGGGGGCGCTGGCGAAACTGCTGGGCCAGCAATGGGATATCACCGTCGATGCCAGCGCCGCCGCGCCGCCGCCGCCGGGCCTGGCCATCGATGTCCGCCAGATTATCCGCGAAGCCGTTGCCAATGCGGCGCGCCATGGCGGGGCCCGCCGGGTCATCCTTGCTGCCGCCGTCGCCGGCGCCGATTATGCCGTGCAGATTACCGACAATGGCGCCGGCTTTCCCGCCGCCGGGCATTTTACCGCCGCCGACCTGCGCGCCGCCGGCCAGGGCCCGCGATCGATCCTGGACCGGGTGGACCGTCTGGGCGGCCGGCTGCGGCTGGCGACAGCGCCGGGTGCCACGCAGCTGATCGTCGAACTGCCGCTGCCGGCGCGCCCGCAAACCTGATCATCTTCTTAAATTACTGCCATTGTCGCTTTCGCCCATGGCGACGGTGCGGATTTGCGCGTCCGGTGGCGTTGTAAGCGTAATCGCGTTGCGTGCTGTCGTACCGGTCGCTTGTTCCCTCCCCCTAAACGTCCAGCATCAAGAACCCTGCCCACCCATGATGTCCCCCGCTGATCGCCCCCTATGACCCGGCTGTTGCTCGCCGATGATCATCCGATCATCCTCGAAGGCCTGTCGGCGCTGTTGAAGGCCGATGGCCTCGACATTGTCGCGCTGTGCCGCAGCGGTGATGCCGCCATCGCCGCGATTACCGAACATGATCCCGACGTCGCCATCCTGGACATCCAGATGCCCGGCGCTTCGGGCCTGCAGATCCTGCGCGAAATCCGGTCGCGCGGTGCCTTGCGCCCCAAGGTGATCATCCTGACCGCCAGCCTGGACCGGGCGCAGATCGTCGAAGCCATCGAACTGGAAGCCGATGGCCTGGTGCTGAAGGAAGTGGTTGCCGACCGCATCACCGAATGTGTGGAGCGCGTTGCCGCCGGCCAGCAATGGATCGACAATGATGCGCTGAAGCGGGTGATTACCGACATGGCGCGCCGCGAAGCCCGTGCCGCCACCACCCGGCCGCTGACGGTGCGCGAAACCGAAGTCGCCCGGCTGGCGGCGCGCGGCCTGCGCAACCGTGACATCGCCCAGGAACTCGGGCTGACCGAAAGCACCGTCAAGATGCACATGGGCAGCGCCTTTGACAAACTGGGCGTCGCCAGCCGCGCCGAACTGGCGGCGCTGGGCAAGGAATTGGGGCTGGCGTGAGAGTGACCCGGAACACGGCATTGCATCGGATGACGTCACCGCTATAGCGACAGCGCTTTGCCTGCATCGAAAGACTCGCCCGTGTCCAAGTCCGCTCCCGTCAACCGTGTCGTACTCGCCTATTCGGGCGGGCTGGATACCAGCGTCATCCTGAAATGGCTGCAACAGACCTATGGCTGCGAAGTCGTCACTTTCACCGCCGATCTGGGGCAGGGCGAGGAACTGGAGCCGGCGCGCGCCAAGGCGGTGCTGATGGGCGTCAAGCCCGAACATATCTTTATCGAGGATCTGCGCGAGGAGTTCGTCAAGGATTACGTTTTCCCGATGATGCGCGCCAATGCGCTGTATGAAGGCCAATATCTGCTCGGCACCTCGATCGCCCGGCCGCTGATCGCCAAGAAACAGATCGAGATCGCCAAGCGGCTCGGTGCCGACGCCGTCAGCCATGGTGCCACCGGCAAGGGCAATGACCAGGTGCGTTTCGAACTCGGCTATTATGCCCTGGCGCCCGACATCCGCATCATCGCGCCGTGGCGCGAATGGGATTTGAACAGCCGCGAACAACTGATTGCCTTTGCCGAGGCGCACCAGATCCCGGTCGCCAAGGACAAGCGCGGCGAAGCGCCGTTCTCCACCGATGCGAACCTTCTCCACACCTCGTCGGAGGGCAAGGTGCTCGAAGACCCGTGGCTGGAAGTGCCGGATTATGTCTATTCGCGCACCGATGACCCCGAAACCGCGCCGGACACCCCGCAATATATCACCGTCGATTTCGAAGCCGGTGACCCGGTGGCGGTCGATGGCGAGCCGCTGTCGCCGGCCAGCCTGCTGGCGCGGCTGAACGAGCTTGGCAAAGTCCATGGCATCGGTCGGCTCGATCTGGTCGAAAACCGCTTCGTCGGCATGAAATCGCGCGGCATGTATGAAACGCCGGGCGGCACCATCATGCATATGGCGCACCGCGGTATCGAACAGATCACGCTGGATCGGGGTGCTGCGCATCTGAAGGACGAACTGGCGGTCAAATATGCCGGGCTGCTGTACAATGGCTTCTGGTTCAGCCCCGAACGCGAGATGCTGCAGGCGGCGATCGACCATAGCCAGGCCAGGGTTTCGGGCACGGTCCGTTTGAAGCTGTACAAGGGCAGTGTCAGCGTCGTCGGGCGCAAATCGCCGAACAGCCTCTATTCGGCGGGCATCGTCACCTTTGAAGATGATGCCGGCGCCTATGACCAGCGCGATGCGGCGGGCTTCATCAAACTGAACGCGCTGCGCTTGCGGTTGCTGGGGCGGCGCGACGGGCGGTAAGTTTTCTTGCAGCGCCTTGCCAACGGGCGGTAAGACAGCAGTATTCCATGTGGCGTTTGTACCAATATCCCCTGTGCCCGTTCAGTCGGAAGGTGCGCTTTGCCTGTGCGGTGAAGGGCATCGCGCTGGAACTGGTGGCGGAATTTCCCTGGGAACGCCGGGATGGTCTGGCGGCGCTCAACCCGGCGGCGCAGACCCCGGTGTTGCAGAATGGCGTGCTGACGTTGGCTGATTCAACCGCCATCTGCGAATTTTTCGAAGAAAGCAGCGAGGCCATGCCGCTGCTCGGCGCCGGGCTGGAGGAACGCGCCGAAACCCGGCGGCTGATCGCCTGGTTCGACCAGAAATTCTATGCCGAGGTGACGGCGCCGTTGCTGTCGGAACGCATGTACAAGCGCATTGTCGCCCGGCAACCGCCCGATGCGGGGGCGGTGCGCGGTGCGGCGCGCGCCGCTGAAGGCCACCTCGATTATGTCGATTACCTGCTCGACCGGCGGCGCTGGCTGGCCGGGCCGGCGTTTGGCCTGGCTGATATCGCGGCCGCTGCGCAGATTTCGGTCGCCGATTATCTCGGCGGCATCGAATGGGATGGCCATGATGCAGCGCGGACCTGGTATTCGGCGTTGAAATCCCGCCCGACGTTCCGGCCGTTATTGGGCGAACGCATGGAGGGGCTGCCGCCGCCGGCGCACTACGACAAGCTGGATTTCTAACGGCTGCTACCCCAGCACGCTCCGCGCCTGACTGGCGAGAAGCGCCAGCATCGCCGTCGTCACAACCCCGCCGGCGCGGGCGCGCGCCACCGGACCGGCGAGGCGGGCAAGGCGATCGGCATTGCCGGCCAGCCAGGCGGTCGTCGCCTGCGCCGGATCGCCGCCCGGCGGCGCAATGCGCGCCAGCAGATCGAGGCGCAATTGTTCGAAATCGCGCACCAGCCCGGCCTTGAGCAACCGTTCCCAGGGGTCGGCGGGATCGAGCGCTGCCGCCGCGCCCTTGGCCCAATCAAGGCCCGTCGCCTCGCCCAGCGCGGTATAGGCCGCCGCGACCGCCGCCTCGCTAGCGCCCAGGTCGCTGGCCAGCAGGCCGACACCGACGGCGCCATCGAGCGTTTCGATATGCACCAGCGCGGCGGCGATTTCCGGGGGTGCGCCGAGCACCGCCAGGCCCGCGGCAAAGCGATCGCGCTGCGCCCGGGGTTCGGGGCGGAGCACGCTTTCCAGGGCATCACCGAGCCGCGCCAGCGCCGGCCCCAGCCGCGCGACCAGTGCCGCCGGCGCCGCGCCTGGTGCGGAACGCAGCAGATCGGCCATCTGGGTGCGCAGCGCCGCGACCGCCGCGACATGCAGATCCAAATGCACCGGCCCCGCCACCGCCGCCGCATCGATCGCCGTCCACAAGCGGCGGAAGCCGAACAGGTCGCGCGCCGCCACAAAGGCGCCGGCGACATCGGCAAGGCCGACGCCCAGTTCTTCCGCCAGTTCAAAGGCCAGCCCCAGCCCGCCGCGATTGACCAGTTCATTGACGAGTTTTGTCGCGATCAGTTCGCGGCGCAACCGGTGGCCATCGATGGCGGCGGCGAAACCCGCCTGCATGGCGGCGGGGAAGGCGTGGTGCAGATCGGGCACCAGCAGTGCATCATCGACCAGCGGCGACACCACGAGCGCGTCGTAGATCGCCATCTTGGCATAGGCCATGACGACGGCGAGTTCCGGTCGTTCCAGCCCGCGGCCGCTGCGCCCGCGCTGCGCCAGCACCTCGTCGCTGGCCAGGCCCTCGACGCTGCGGTCAAGCTCGGCAGCGCTGGCCTCCAGGGTCTGGATGAGGCGGATATGGCCGGGCAGGCCGGCGACGCCGGCGCGTTCGGCAATGCTCAGCGCCTGAGTTTGCAGCACATTGTCGGCGAGCACCAGGGCAGCGACGTCATCGGTCATCGCCACCAGCAGCGCATCGCGATCGGGCTGGGACAGCCGCCCGGCGGTGACTTCGGCGTTCAGCGCGATCTTGATATTGACTTCATTGTCCGAACAATCGACGCCGGCGCTGTTATCGATGAAATCGGTATTGATCCGGCCGGCTTTTGCGGCAAATTCGATCCGCCCGGCCTGGGTGACCCCCAGATTGGCGCCTTCGCCCACCACGCGCGCGCCGATATCGGCACCGTTGATGCGGTGGGCATCATTGGCCCGGTCGCCGGCATCAGCCTGGGATTCGGCGCCAGCCTTCACATAGGTGCCGATGCCGCCAAACCACAACAGATCGGCCGGCATCTTCAAAATGGCGGTGATCAGTTCAGAAGGCGACAGGCTCTGGGCCGTCACTCCCAGCATTGCCTGCACCGCCGGGCTGATCGGCACCGCCTTCAGGCTGCGCGCGAACACGCCGCCGCCGGCCGAAATCTTCGTGCGGTCATAATCGTCCCAACTCGATCGCGGCAGCGCGAACATGCGCTGGCGTTCGGCAAAGCTGGCGGCCGGGTCTGGATCGGGATCGAGGAAGAAATGCCGGTGGTCAAAGGCCGCGACCAGCTTGATCGCCGGGCTGAGCAACATGCCATTGCCGAAGACATCGCCAGACATGTCGCCGACGCCGGCAACGCGGATCGGCGCCACCTGCACATCGACGCCCAATTCGCGGAAATGCCGCTGCACCGAAATCCAGGCACCCCTGGCGGTGATCGCCATCGCCTTGTGGTCATAACCATGCTGGCCGCCGCTCGCGAAGGCATCGCCCAGCCAGAAGCCATGCGCTTCGGCAATGGCATTGGCGGTATCCGAAAAGGTCGCGGTGCCCTTGTCGGCGGCGACGACCAGATAGGGGTCGGGCGCATCATGGCAGACGACATCGGCCGGCGGGATATTGGTGCCGGCGGCATCCAGATTGTCGGTAAGCGACAGCAGGGCGCGGATGAAGATGCGATACGCTTCGGTGCCTTCGGCCAGCCAGGCCTCGCGATTCGACGCCGGCGGCAATTGCTTGGGATAGAAACCGCCCTTGGCGCCGGTTGGCACGATGACGGTGTTCTTGACCTTCTGTGCCTTGACCAGCCCCAGCACTTCGGTGCGGAAATCATCGCGCCGATCCGACCAGCGCAGCCCACCGCGGGCGATCGGCCCGCCGCGCAGGTGAATGCCCTCGACACGCGGCGAATAGACCCAGATTTCGCGGTACGGCACCGGGCGCGGCAGGTTCGGCACCTGGTGGCTGTCCAGCTTGAAGGCCAGCGCCTCGGGCCGGCCAGGCACAAAGGCGTTGGTGCGCAGGGTCGCCAGCATGACGGCACGGTAAAGCCGCAGGATGCGATCATCATCGATGGCGCTGACCTCGGCCAGCCCGGCCTCGATCGCCGCCAGCCCGGCGGCGACCGCCGCATCACGGTCGGCAAAACCGGCGGCAAAGCGCGCGGTGAACAAGGCCACCAGTTCGCCGGTGATCGCCGGATAGCGGCGCAGCGCATCGACAACGGTCATCAGGCCATAGGTTGCGCCGGTCTGGCGCATGTAGCGGAAATAGGCGCGCAGCCAGCCGGCGGCTTCGGCGCCCAGGCCCGTTGCCACCGTCAGCGCGTTGAAACCGTCATTTTCCTGCGCGCCGGTCAGCACCGCCGTTAGCGCCGGTTCCACCCGCGCCGTCAGCGCATCCCAATCGGCCAGCGCCGCCGCATCATCGACTTCGAGCAGGAAATCATGAATCCAGCCCAGGCTGCCGCCGGCGAGATCGAAGGGGAATTCCTCGATCACCCTCAGGCCAAAATTTTCCAGCACCGGCACGGCTTCGGACAGCGGGATAATCTTGCCGAGCCGATAGATTTTCAGCCGCAATTGTCCTGGCGTCCCGCCCTTCAACAGGCGCACCGCCCGGCCATCGCCATCGTGAAGCCCGGTCAGCGCCAGCACATCCGCGGCAGCCTCGGTAACATCATGCTGGGCACGATAGCTGGCCGAAAACGCCCGGCCATGGCTGACCGCCAGCCGCGCCGCCCGCGCCGCGCCAACATGCGCCGCCAGCGCCGCCTCCAGATCCTCATCCCAACCGCGCACCAGCTGGCGCAGCCGGCGGTCAAGCTCCGCCTCGTCAACCGCGCCGATGCCGGCCGGCACATCGATGACATAATGCACCCGCGCCAGCCCTTCGGCGCGCAGTTCGACTTCATAGCGGCCGATGCGCCCGCCGGTGGCATCGGCGAGCATCCGCCCGATGCTTTCGCGCAAGCGGCTGGTATAGGCATCGCGCGGCACATAGGCGAGCACCGACAGGAAGCGCCCGAACGAATCGGTGCGGGCGAACAGCTTGGGCCGCGGCCGGTCAAGCAGCGACAACAGCCCCAGCGCCATCGCCTGCAACCGCTCGCTGGAGGCTTCGAACAATTCCTCGCGCGGGAAGGTTTCCAGCACGTGCAGCAACGCCTTGCCGGTATGGCCGGTGGCGGCAAAGCCCAGCGCGTCGATAATCTCGCCGACCTTGCGGCGCAGCAGCGGCACCTGGCGCGGTGAGGTCGCCAGCGCCGCCGAGGTGTACAGCCCCAGGAAGCGGGTTTCGCTGACCACCCGGCCCTGGCGATCAAAGCCCTTGACCGACACCAGATCGGCATTGACCCGGCGGTGGACGGTGGAAACCGCCCCGGCCTTGGTGATCAGCAGCGGTTCCGGCGCCGCCAGAAGGGCGCGCAGGCGCGGCGGCGCGGCCGCGGTCGTGCCGTCCCACAGCGGATAATCGGCATCGCGGAGCAGCCCCAGGCCGGCAGCGCTCGCCGGCTGCATCGCCGGATCATCCAGATCGCCGGTGAAATCATAATGGCGCACGCCGAGCAGCGTGAAATTGTCCGCCGCCAGCCATTCGAGGAACGCCCCGGCCTCGGCGGCGCGATGCGGTGCCACTGGCGGCGGGTTTTCGGCCAGCGCCTTGATGGCATGGCGCAGCGCCGCCAGCATCGCCGGCCAATCCTCCACCACCGCCCGCACATCGGCCAACACGCCCGCCAGGCTGGCGACCAGCGCCGCCCGCGCCTTGGCGCCAGTGCGTTCGACTTCGAAATAGATCATCGATTCGCGGGCCGTGCCGGGCACCCGCGGGCCAGTGGCCAGCCCGATCACATCGGTCAGAGCGCCGGCGGCATCGCGTCGCACATCGATGA
>JANYCM010000314.1 GCA_025360285.1 Sphingomonadales bacterium | reverse complement strand
CAGCCCAGCCTGATGGCCATGCTGTCCCGGCGTGCCACGCCGGAAACCCAGGGCGAGGTGCAGGGCATTGCGGCGATGGCTATGGGCGTCGGTTCGATCACCGCGCCCTTTGTGCTGGTGCGGCCGCTGGCATATTATACTGGTCCGGCGGCACCGTTCGCCTTCCCCGGCGCGGCGTTCGCCGTGGCGGCGGCTTTTGGCGTGGCAGCGCTGATCTGCTTGCGTTGGCTGGGGCGGCCGGATTCGAACGCCCGCCTGCCGCCAAACCCCGCCCGCTGAGAACAAGCGCTGTTGGCTGGGACGGCAGGATTCGAACCCCCACCTGCCGCCAAACCCCGCCCGCTGAAAATATGCGCTGTTGGCTGGGGCGGCAGGATTCGAACCTACGAATGGCGGCATCAAAAGCCGCTGCCTTACCGCTTGGCGACGCCCCAACAACAGGCACAGGCCCTAAGTCAGCGCCGCGCCCACGGCAACCAAAAACCATCCCTGCGGCATCATTCCGCCGGCCGGGCGAGGCTTTCCGGCGCCCGCGCGGTGAACAGCACGCCGGCATAGGCGAACAGCGACACCAGCAGCCAGACCAGTCCGGTGCCCGGCCACAACAGCGCCGCAGCATTGGGCAGCGCCACCATGGCGAGATAGACCCACAACCCGCGCGGCCAGCCGATGCGGACGAACAGGTGATGATGCAGATGATCGCTGTCGCCGTGAAAGGGCGATTGCCGGCGCCAGGCGCGCGCCACCATCAGGCGAATGGTGTCGAACACCGGAATGGCGAACATGACCGCCACATCATCGGCGCGCATGACGGCAAAATCATGGTTATAGGCATAGATGGCGAGCAGCCCGAACAGCGCCGACAGCGCATAACTGCCGCCATCACCCAGGAACAGCCGGCCGGCCATGTTGAAGGCGAACAGCATCGCCAGCGTGCCACCCGCCGCCGCCAGCACCGGCCACAGCATGGGCGGCAGATGGCAGGCGAGGACCACTGTCCAGATCAGCCCCATGCCGATGACGACGCCATTCTTGCCATCGGCCATATTGACGGCATTGAGCAGGCCAACCAGGCACAGCAAGGTAAAGCCCGCGCCCCAGCCGCCGAGCAGCCAAAGCTGGTCCTGCCCGGCGAATCGCAGGAATGACAGGCTGAAATCCGGCGCGTCGGCGACGACCAGCCCCAGCATGATCAGCGCCCCGACCAGCCGCAACACCGGCTTCAAATGAAAACGATCATCGGTGACGCCGATCAGAAACATGATGATCACCGTCGCCGCCAGCCAGCCGAGATGCAGCACCGGCCCCGCATCATCCAGCGTCGATCGCACCAGCACGGCGGCAGACGCGCTGGCCAGCGCCAGCACGATGCCGCCGACCAAGGGCGTCACCCTGGCATGGGCTTTGCGGCCGCCATCCACATCGGGATAATCGAGCAGGTGCAGCGCCGCACCGATCGCCTGGGCATGGTGGCCCACAAGCCCCGCCATGAGCAGCGCCAGGCTTGCCGTCAGGGCCGAAAGCGCAACACTGGACAGAACCGCCAACTCCCCGGCCAATAACTGTTTTGCCAATAACGGTGTTTTGCGCCCGCCGATCGTTAAAGTCCCTAGCCGTGAACCCGTTCCGCGCGCAAGGCTGGCGGGACAGACCGGTAGCGGGCGGCGACGAAACCATGGCCATACTCATCACTGGCGTCGCCGGCTTCATTGGCGCCCCCGTGGCCCGCGCCCTGCTCGATCGCGGCGAGACGGTGCTCGGCATCGACAATCTGAACGCCTATTACCCCGTGGCGCTGAAGCGCGCCCGGCTGGCCAGCGTCATCGGGCCGCACCCGGCATTTCGTTTCGTCGCGGCCGATTTCGCGGACCGTGCCGCGCTTGACGAAGCGTTGTCCGGGACCGTCATCGATCGCATCGTCCATCTCGGCGCCCAGGCCGGGGTGCGCCATTCCATCGATGCGCCGCGCGATTATGCGCACAGCAATCTGGTCGGCCATCTGGAAATTCTCGAACTCGCCCGGCGGCATCGGGTGCGGCATCTGGTCTATGCCTCGTCATCCTCGGTTTACGGCGATGCGGCGCGGCTGCCGCTGACGGCGGAGGATCGCACCGACTGGCCGCTGTCCTTTTACGCCGCCACCAAAAAGGCCAATGAGGTGATGGCGGAAAGCTATGCGCAGCTTTACGGGCTGCCGATGACCGGCCTGCGCTTCTTCACCGTCTATGGCCCCTGGGGCCGGCCGGACATGGCGCTGTGGCGCTTTGCCGAGCGGATTTTCGCCGGCCTGCCGCTGCCGATCTACAACCAGGGACGGATGCAGCGCGATTTCACCTATATCGACGACATTGTCGCCGGGGTGATCGCCGCGCTCGATCGCCCGCCCGCGGATAATGGCGCCGTAAAGCCCGGCGGCAGCACCAGCCGCCACGCGCTTTACAATCTGGGCAATGACCGGCCGGAAGAACTCCGCCGGCTGGTGGCGCTGGTCGGCACGGCGGCCGGGCGTGAACCGATCCTAGATTATCTGCCGATGCAGCCCGGCGACGTCACCGCCACCTGGGCCGATATCGGCCCGGCGCGGCGCGATCTGGGTTATGACCCGGCAACGCCGCTGGATGTCGGGGTGCCGGCGTTCATTGACTGGTTTCGCGGCTATGCCGGCGTGTGACCGCCATTGATTTGACCGCCCGCAGCGAAGCGGCAACAAGCCTGCCATGAGCAAATCGCTGCGCCTGTCCGAAAAATGGTTCAACCGCGGCCTGTGGGTAATCGCGCTGGTATTTGCCGGCTTTCTGATCGGGCTGGGCAATATCATCGTCGGCGACTTGCCGATGGTCGATGGCCGGATTGCCCAGGCCGATTTCCTGCCACCCGCCGCACAGCCGCTGCGCACCCAGGCCGAGGCGGCGCAGCAGCGCGCCAGCGACGCCCAGGCGGCGCTGGACCAGGCCAATCTGAAATTGCAGGCGACCGAACAAGCCTATGCCAGCGGCCAGGACGTGTTCCGCAACTGGGTCGCCACCCGCACCGCCACCGCCCAGCCCGGCCAGGATCGCGAACTGATCGCGCGCACGGCGGCGCTCGATGCGCTGAAAGCCGACGAGAACAAGGCGCAGGCGGCGGTCGATGACCAGCGCCAGGCGCTGCTCGATGCGCAGCAGGGCGAGGCGGCGATCGAGGCCCGGCTGGCGCCGCTGACGGCCGTGGCGGAGGCACGCTTCAGCACCGCCATGCGCGCGTCGGAACTGCGCGTCTTTGGCTATCGTCTGGCGCTGACCCTGCCGCTGCTGATCATTGCCGGCTGGCTGTTCCTGCGCCAGCGCCAGAGCATGTGGTGGCCCTTTGTCTGGGGCTTCATCCTGTTCGCATTGTTCGCGTTTTTCGTCGAACTGGTGCCGTATCTGCCGAGTTACGGCGGCTATGTCCGCTTCATCGTCGGCATCATCGTCACCGTGCTGGTCGGCCGCTATGCGATTGTGTCCTTGAACCGTTACCTTGCCCAGCAGCGCTTGCAGGAGGCCCAGCCCGATACGGTGCGGCGCCAGGAACTGAGCTATGATGCGGCGCTGGCCCGGCTCGACAAGAGCGTCTGCCCCGGCTGCGAACGGCCGGTGCCGTTGAAGGATGGCGTCACCGATTTCTGCCCGCACTGCGGCATCGGCCTGTTCGACCATTGCCACAGCTGCACATCCCGCAAGAGCGCCTTTTCGCCGTTCTGCCCCAGCTGCGGGACAGCGGCGCAGGCGGGTTAAGGACATCTCTTCCCGCAAGGCGGAGGGCGTTTGGATGTGCGCAATCTACCCCATCGCTGCCAGCGCCAGCACGCGCCGTGCCTCGGCAACATGCAGAACTTCGACCAGCTTGCCATTGAACGTCGTGACGCCCTTGCCGGCGGCCAGGCCCGCCTCATAGGCAGCGATCAGCCCGTGCGCGGCGGCAATATCGGCGTCGCTTGGCGAAAACACCGCGTTGCACGGATCGACCTGGGAGGGGTGAACGAGGCTCTTGCCGTCAAAGCCCAGCATCAGGCCCTGCTGCGCTTCGGCGATGAAGCCGGCGTCATTGCGGATGTCGGTATAGACGCCATCAATGGCGAGAATGCCAGCCGCCCGCGCCGCGACGATGATCGCCGACAGGCTGTAGAGCAGCGGCGTGCGCGCCGCATCGGGCCGGCAACGCAGATCCTTGGCAAGATCGGCCATGCCGGCGAGCAGTACAGCGACGCCCGGCACCACGGCGATGTCAGGCGCCGCCAGCACGCCGCGCGGGGTTTCGATCATCGCCCAGACGGGCAAGCCGCCGGCGGCTTCCACCGCGCGTTCGGCTTCGGCGGGGCTATCGACCTTGGGCACGACAATGCCATCAAAGGCGCCGGCGCGGGCCGCGGCAAAATCGGCTGCCGACCAGGGCGTCGCCAGGCTGTTGACCCTTAGCAAAAGTGACCGTTCACCCCAGCCGCCAGCATTGCTCGCCGCCAGCGCCGCATCGCGCGCCGCATCCTTTGCCTCGGGCTGCACGGCGTCTTCCAGATCGAGGATGATGGCGTCGGCGGCCAGCGTTCGCGCCTTGGCGATGGCGCCTTCGCGATTGGCGGGCAGATAGAGGCTGGAACGGTGCGGGCGGTGGGTGGCAGGGCTGTTGTTCGGCATGGTGGCGGTTCCGATTGAATTATGATCCGGCGTATTTGCGCGCTATATCACCGGGCGGCCCATCAGGAGCAAGCGCGTCGTGATCATCGGAATATTCGCCATCGCCTTTTTGTTGCTGGCGGTTATTTTTGTCTTCAGCGCCGTTGTCGTGGTCCGGCAAGGCTATGAATATACGCTGGAGCGTTTTGGGCGCTTTACAGGCGCGCTGCGGCCGGGGTTCAGCATGATCATCCCGTTCGTCGATCGCGTTGGTCGCAAGATCAACATGATGGAACAGGTGCTCGACGTGCCG
>JANYCM010000334.1 GCA_025360285.1 Sphingomonadales bacterium | reverse complement strand
CCGATGTCCGCGTTGCCGCCGACGGCGTGGTTGAAATGGCAGTTGGCACCCAGTCGAATGGCCAGGGCCATGAAACCGCCTATGCCCAGGTCCTGTCCGAACGACTGGGCATCGACATGGACGATATCCGCATCGTTCAGGGTGATTCGGAGCGACTTGACCAGGGCCATGGCACCGGCGGGTCACGATCGATGGCCTTTGGCGGCGGTGCGGTACTGGCATCCGCCGATGCGCTGGTCGAACGCGGCATTGAACTCGCCAAGGCCGATCTTGGCGTGGATGACATCGATTATGCCGATGGTGTGTTCCGGGCCCGCGGCACCAATGCGACGCGCAGCCTGGCCGAACTGGCGGCGGCGCATCCGGGCGGCCTCGATGGCCGGTCGAAATATACCACCGGCAAGCCGGCGCCGACCTTCCCCAATGGCTGCCATGTCGCCGAAATCGAACTGGATCCGGCAACGGGCAAGGTGACTGTCACGCGCTATTCGCTGGTGGATGACTTTGGCAAGCTGGTGAACCCGATGCTCGTTGAAGGCCAGATTCACGGCGGCGTGGCGCAAGGCCTGGGCCAGGCGCTGTTCGAGGATGTGGTTTACACCGACGATGGCCAGTTGGTTACCGGCAGCTTCATGGATTACGGCGTGCCGCGCGCCGATGACATGCCGGCGGCGATCGGTTTTGACACGCTGGGCACGCCCAGCCCGACCAATCCGCTGGGCGTCAAGGGCTGCGGCGAGGCGGGCACCATCGGCGCCATGCCGTCGATCATGAATGCCATCATCGATGCGCTTGATGGCACGCAGGTGGAAATGCCGGCGACCATCGAGAAATTGTGGCGCGCCGCCCGGGCGCTGGAGCTTCCCGTCGCGGCGGAGTAATCGACTGGCCCGGAGGCAGTGCTGACTGCCTCCGGGAGCCGGGTTATTTTCCTTATTTTCCTGTTTCAGCACTTTTCCGCGTAACAGCCGGCGCTTGCGCAGGCCCCTGCCCCGGCACTGATTGTTCCTCGCAATGTCAAAGAGCCGCCTCAGGGCCTGTATAACCAAATTGGTTGCTGTAGGACAGGCCGGCGTCGCTCAGCCCGGCATGATTTCAATGATGTCGAGGTTGGACTGCCATTTCGGCCAGGGCAGTTCCAGCCGCCAATGGTTGGCGCCTATCGCCCGCAATACGCCGACCTGATCGCGGTCGGGGTCGCTGCCATAGGCCATGACGCCGCTTTCGCCGTTGAGCGCCATGGTGCCGAGAAAGACCATATGATCGCCGTTGGGATAGAGCCGGCCGGCGAGGCTTTGGGTTGGCCCGGCAAGTCCGAATTGCCAATGGCCGCCCAGCAGGGCGATCGAACAGGGCGCAAAATCGTTGATGGCAAAGGCCTTGGTCATCGTCGTGGCGCTCGCCGCCTCATGCTGGCCCAGCTTGATGACGCGGCAGCGATAGGCGCCGGGCGCAGGCAAAGCTGCTGTCTTGGCAACGTCTGGCACCGCCACATCGCCCAGCCCGGCGATATCGGCACCACGGCCCGCCTTGCCAGCCTCGGCCAGCGAGCGGGTCCAGGCCGACCATAGTCCCGCGAGGCGCTTGCGGTCGGGTTCGCGGATGGCATGTTGCCAGGGTTCCGGCGCTCTGGCCGCAGCGGTATGGGCGCACCCCGACAGCGGCAGCGTGCCCAACACCAGCGATATCAGCAGGGCGCGCTTCATGGCGCCGCCGCCAGCATCGACCGGACGAAGCCGGCAAGCCCGAGCTGGCGTTTGCGGCGCAGGCGTTCGGCGTGAAGGATCGAGCGAATTTCGGCGAGGCAGGATTCGGCGTCATCATTGATCAGGATATAGTCATATTCGCCCCAATGGCTGATCTCGTCCCGGGCGCGGGCCATGCGATCGGCGATGACCTGAGGATCATCGGTGGCGCGGGTGGTCAGGCGGCGTTCGAGTTCAACAAGGTCGGGCGGCAGGATGAACACCCGGACCAGATCGCTGGCGGCATCGGTCTGCTGAAGCTGCTGGGTGCCCTGCCAGTCAATGTCGAACAACACATCGCGGCCGGCGTGAAGGGCGGTTTCGACCGGCGCGCGGGGCGTGCCATAGCGATGACCGAAAACATGCGCCCATTCGAGCAGAGCTTCGCTTTCAACCATGTCGGTGAACTGTGCGGACGAGACGAAATAATAATCGACGCCCTCGGTTTCGTTGGATCGCGGCGGACGCGTTGTCGCCGATACCGACAGGGTGATGCCGGCGTCTTCGGCGAGCAGCCGGCGCGACAGGGTGGTCTTGCCGGCACCCGAGGGCGAGGACAGCACGAACATCAGACCGCGGCGGGGCGGCGAGGCGGCGGGGCGGGTGAATTCGGTCATCGCCAGCGCCTAGCCTGTAATCGCCGGCGCGTCATCAGCGGCTGGCCGCCAATCGGAACCGAGCATGGCTTCGGGGCGCACCAATTGCCGAAAGCGTGGTTCATCGATCAGCCCCAGCGCCAGGCCGGCGGCGAGCAACGAGCTGCCGTCATGATGGGCTTTCTTGGCGATCGCCGCGGCCTTGTCATAGCCGATGGCCGGGGCCAGTGCCGTCACCAGCATCAATGACCCTTCGACCAGTTCGGCCAGGCGTTCCCGGTTGGGCAACATGCCATCGACGCAGCGCAGCCGGAAACTGTCGATGGCGTCCGCCAGCAGCGTGATCGAACCGAGGATATTATGGGCGATCATCGGCTTGAAGACGTTCAGCTGCAAATGGCCCTGCAGGCCGCCGATGGTGACGGCGTGCATGTTGCCGATCACCTGGGCGCAGACCATGGTCAGCGCTTCGGCCTGGGTGGGGTTGACCTTGCCGGGCATGATCGAGCTGCCGGGTTCATTCTCCGGCAGCGCCAGTTCGCCAAGGCCCGAGCGCGGCCCGGAGCCGAGCAACCGCAGATCATTGGCGATCTTGGTCAGGCCGACGGCGATGGTGGTGAGCACGCCGGCGACCTCCACCATCGTGTCATGCGTCGCCAGTGCCTCGAACTTGTTGGGCGCGCTGACCCAGGGCACGCCGCCAGTGATGCCGGCCAGCGCGGTGCAGACTTCGGCGCCAAAGCCGGCCGGGGCATTCAGCCCGGTGCCAACGGCGGTGCCGCCCTGCGCCAGGCGGGACAGGCGCGGCCACAGCGCGACAATGCGGTCGGCATTGTCCTCGCAGGTCTGCGCCCAGGCCGAGACTTCCTGGCCGAGGGTGATCGGCGTGGCGTCCTGGAGATGAGTGCGGCCGATCTTGATGATGTCGTGCCATTGCGCCTCCTGCAGGCGGAATAGCCCGGCGAGGGCGCGCAGCGCCGCCAGCAGCCGCCCACGCAGTTGCAGCGCCGCGGCAATGTGCATCGCCGTCGGGAAGCTGTCGTTGGAGCTTTGCGACATGTTGACATGGTCGTTGGGATGCACCGGCGCCTTGCCGCCGCGCACCCCGGTCAGCACTTCATTGGCGCGGCCGGCGATGACTTCATTGACGTTCATGTTGGTCTGGGTGCCGCTGCCGGTCTGCCAGACGACGAGCGGGAACTGGTCGTCGAATTTGCCTTCGGCCACTTCAGCGGCCGCGCTTTCGATGGCATCGGCGAGCTTTGAGTCCAGCCCGTGGCGGCGGTTGACGATGGCGACGGCCTGTTTGATCCGCCCCAGCGCGTGGATCAAGGGCAGCGGCATCCGCTGGTCGCCGATCGGGAAATTGCCGATGCTTCGCTGGGTTTGCGCGCCCCAATAGGCGGCGGCGGGGACTTCGATCGGACCGAAGCTGTCGGTTTCAGTGCGGGTCACTTCTTCCGGAAACGGTCGAGGGTCACGACATTGCTGCCGGGTTCGATCGGCGCCGGCGGTTCGGGTTCGGGCTCCGGTTCGGCGCTGCCTTCGCCATCCTTGGCGGCGAATTGCAGGGCGAAATTGACCGCGGGATCGACAAAGCCGGTGATCGCCGCATAGGGGATGCGCAGCTTGGCGGGCACCTGGTTGAAGCTGAGCCCGATCTGGAAGCCTTCATCATCAATGGCCAGGTCCCAATAACGGTGCTGGATGACGATGGTCATTTCATCGGGATAGCGTTCGCGCAGATGTTTGGGGATATCGACGCCGGCGACGCGGGTGCGAAAGGCGATGTAGAAATGATGCGCACCGGGCAACCCCCCATCGGCGTTGATGCGATCCAGCACGCGGCGCACCACAGTGCGCAGCGCGTCCTGGACGATCTCGTCATAGGGGATCAGGCTGTCGGCGGTCGTTTCAGTCACGTTCGCCCACCTTGGCTGGCCACATATACAGTGGCGCCCAAGTGGCGCAGGGCGGGCGGCGGGTCAAGCCGGCAGCCTTAACTGGCGGGCCGGAAGCGGTGGCCGATTGCCGCAATGACGACGACAATGCCCAGCACGACGACCCAGCCCTCCCAGGTGACCGGGGTCCAGCCCCAGCCGAAACTCTTGGGGCCAAACCATTGATTCATCGGGTGCAGGCGCATCAGGAGCCTCTCGCGAAAATGGGGAGCATTCTGTTGCTCGGGGCTCCCCTAACCGCCGGTTTCCGCTTCTGTTGCCCGGGGCGGCCCGTCCCGCGCTTTCGGCCAGTGTAACTAAGTCCGTGAGGACCTTGTGTTACGCTGCGATTGCGAATGCCTCGTTGTCGTTGGCATTTAGGTGTTTTGAAACATTTAACGGCTTATTCATGCCGGGCAAAAACTCTCGTCTTTCAACACACGTCGATCCTGGTTCGGCCCCGCACAACCCGCGACAACCGGGGGTCTGATGGTGGAGCCGCCGGGTACTGCCCCCGGGTCCGCTGCATCTATTACACGACGCCTTTTATCGCCATAGACGGGCCGAAGCCCGACCTGCCTCATATAGGCCCTTGCCCGGTGCGCAGCAAGGGTGGCCGATTTCCGTTACGCGCCTGGAATTTCATGCCAGTATCTCGTGATAGCGCGCCAGCACGGCCTCGTTGATGGCATCCCAGTCATAGCCTTGCGCCCGTGCCAGGCCTGCCGCCCCGGCAGCGGCGCGCGCGGCCGGGTTGGTGAGATAGGTGGCCAGTGCATCGGCAAAGCCGGCGATATCGTCATGTGGGACCAGCCGGCCGTTGGCGCCATCCTCGATCAGGCAATTGCTGCCCGTCGCAATCGCCGCAACGACCGGAATGGCGCTCGCCATGGCTTCCAGGTTGATATTGCCAAAGGTTTCGGTGATCGACGGGTTGAGCAGCATGTCGGCGCTGGCATAGGCCATCGCCAGCGTGTCACCGCCCAGAAAGCCGGTGAAGATGGCACCGGGCACCTGCGCCTCGAACCGCGCCCGCGCCGGGCCATCGCCGACCACCAGCAATTTGTGCGGCACGCCGCGCGCGCGCAGCTCGGCAACAGCGGCGGCAACGGTATCGAGGCCCTTTTCCAGCACCAGCCGGCCGATGAAGGCGATGACGACATCGTCATCGGCAATGCCCAGCCCGCGCCGCCAGGCCAGTGATCGCCGCTGCGGGTTGAAGCGCGCCTTGTCGACGCCGCGGCTCCACACCGCGGCATGATCGATCAGGCCTTGCTGGCGCAGCACCTCGCCAAAGCCCGCCGAAGTGACGAAAACTTCGTCCAGCCCGGCATAAAAGCGCGCCAGCACGCGTTCGACGGCGCGGCGCACCCAGCCGACGCCATAATATTCGAAATAGGTTTCAAAGCGGGTATGGACCGAGGCCACCACCGGCACCCCCAGCGCCCGCGCCAGTTTCTTGGCCGAATGGCCGAGCGGATCGGGCGCCGACAAATGGATGATATCAGGGCCAAAATCCTTGATATCGCGTTTCAGCGCCGGGGTCAGGCCGCGCGCAATGCGATATTCGGCGCGGCCGGGAATGGCCACCGACGGCACCGAGATCAACGTGCCGGCGGGCGGGAACGCCGGCGTATCGCTGGTCGGCGAATAGACGCGAACGGTGCAGCCCTGGGCTTCAAAATAGCTGACCAGCCGGTTCAGCGCCTGGTTGGCGCCATCGCGGACATAATTGTAATTGCCCGAAAACAAGGCGATGCGCAGCGGACGCCGCGGCGCCGCCACCGGGGTTTCATCAAATTCGGGAAGCCGGAAAGCGGTTGCCACGGGATCATCCTTGACCATCTGGCAGTCGCCTTACGCGCACAATGTGACCGGGGTTGGGCGAAACCGCGCGCGCAACCGGGGGTTGTGACCGACGGTATGATCCGGCATCGATGCGGGTGAAGACGCCGCCGCCTGCGCCGCCGTAAGGGCCATGATCAAAATGGTCGCGGCCTTGATCAGTATCGCCGGCTGCATCGTCGTCTACAGGTTCATGGCGGGGCGCTTCGCCGGGGCTATTTTCCTTATTTTCCTGTTTCGGCCGTTTTTCACCACCGGCCTCTTGGGCGTCGCCGGCAGTGTGAACAAGGGTCGGGGCGTCGTTGCTGGCCGTCAACTCAGCGCCCGAATCGGGGCCGGCCGGGCCCGCATTGTCGCGGGCGTTGCTGGCCGCCGTCGTCAGCACGGCGGGGCTGTCGGCCGCGGCCCCGGCTCCGGCCCCCTGTTTCTCATCGCCCTCCACCGGCC
>JANYCM010000232.1 GCA_025360285.1 Sphingomonadales bacterium | reverse complement strand
CTCAGCCGCTTCGGCAGCAGCCTCCGCATCGAAGCTGATCACATGCAGCGCCAGCGCAGCAATGCCGATATCGCGAACCTCGGCGGGCACGCCCTTGTCCAGCGCCCTGGTCAACGCTTCAGACAAATTGACGGCGCTGACAAACGCGCCCTGCCCGGCGCCAAGCACTCGCTCCATGCCCGGTTCATCAAACAGCACACACAGGATTGCGGATGCGTCGAGAACGATCACTCGCCCGCCGATTCGCGTGCCGCTTCGGCGCGGCGTTCGGCGATCAGTTCGTCCGATGCGAGCACGCCCGGCGTTTTAAAAGGTGCGAACAGCGACTGGATTCGACGAATTTTGGCCGCATAGGACATGCCGGTAAACGACACACCGTCATGATCAAGAACGATGGTGTCGCCATCCTTGAGGTTCAGCGCGCGGCGCAATTCGGCCGGCAGCGAAATCTTGCCGCCGGCAATGATCTTGGCGTGATAGGTCATCGCGGTGCCTTACTGTGGTTTAGGTCCTGAAATAGAGTTTAGGCACCAGGCGCACAATTGCAATGCTGTCCTACAGAAACCAAACAGGTTATGAGGTGGTTGCGGTAAAGATGGCCTTGCAAAGGCTTGAGCCACCTTCGCAAAAAAGTGCCGAAACAGGAAAATAAGGAAAATATTAATATATTGGTAACTATATTCGGATCATGGATGATCCGGCCGCGGACTTGGCTTGCCAGGCCCTGGCCGGCGATGCCAAAGCCTTGGTGATGAGCCCGCCGCCTTTCACGACCCGCTTCGCCACCATCGCCGATATCGCCGATCTCCACGCCCTGATCGAACGCGCCTATCGCGGGGATCTGGCGCGGCTGGGTTGGACGCATGAGGGCGATCTAATTGAAGGGCCGCGCACCGATGCGGTCACGCTGACGGCCATAATTGCCGATTCGGCGACCCGCATGGTGTTGGCGCAAGCCTCTGGCGCGATCATCGCCTGTGTGCAGGTCAGCGACCGCGGCCAGGGCCTGGCCTATATGGGCCAATTGGCCGTCGATCCGCGGCGTCAGGCGCAAGGGCTGGGCCGCCGAATGATCGCCGCAGCCGAAGCTGTTGCTACCGGCGTGTTCGGCGCAGCCAGAATAGAAATGACCATCATTGCCCAGCGCCCCGAACTCACCGCCTTTTATGGCCGCTGCGGCTATGCATTGACCGGCGAGGAACGGCTGATGCCGCCAAATATCGGCCGGGTCACCCAGCCACTGAACCTGCTGGTGATGGCCAGGACACTTGGCACCCCGTCGTCCTGAACCGGCGCGACCTTGACAGTCAGTGTTTGACGGCCGCCGCGGTCGGCTTGCGGAATTTCAGCACAAAGCGATCGGTATGGTCGCGGATGGCCGGATCAAAGGCGCTGGCGCGGTGATCATCGGCCGGGTTGGCCAGCAGCGGGCTTTCGCCGACAAATTCGAAGCCTGCGGAAATGATCTCGGCCTTCACCACCGCCGGGTCGATACGGTGCACCCATTTGTCTTCCGCGGCGGCGGTATCACGAAAGCCCGATCCGGTGGCCGCTGCATGATCGATGACGATCAGGAGGCCGCCGGGTTTCAACGCGGCAAACACCGCGCGGTTGACCGCCGCAATATCGAGCGGTCCCATTTCGGCAACATTGGGAAAATCATGATAGATCTTGCCCATCCACACCAGATCGAGGGGTTCGGGCGCCGCGAACTTGTCGAACGGCTGGATCAGCAGTGTCACATTGGCGAGTGGCGCGAGGGCCGCACGCACCGGTGCCTCGGCGCGCGGCACATCGATGAACAGTTTCGGCGGCAAAATACCATAAACACGCCCGCCGGCACCGACGACACCGCTTAGGAGGGCGGTCGAATAGGGCGGGGTCGGCCAGAAGTCGGCTACGCGGTCGCCGGGCTTCACTCCGGCAAAGGCCAGCAGCTCGGCTGGCTTCTGACTTGCGTCACGCGTCACGTCGCGCGGTGCGCGAAGCGGGCTGGCGATCGCCGCGGCAATGGCATCGGAAGCCGGGGTGGCGGCGGCCGGCACGGCGGCGGTGAGCAAAATGGCGGTCAGCAAGGCGCGGAGCATGGCTTTTCTCTCTCGAGTCAAAGCCCCCTTTGCCCCAAAATTTTCTCAGCTCTTGAAATAGGGCTCGACCTTGCCCTTCAGCTTGATGGTCAACGGCTGGCCATAGCGGTCGCGGCTGTTGCCGGCGGCCACCTTCACCCAGCCTTCCGAGACGCAATATTCATCGACATTTGTCCGTTCGACGCCGTCGAACTTGATCCCGACGCCGCGTTCCAGCAGGTCGCCATTGTAGAAGGGGCTGCGCGGTTGCGCCGCCAGCCGGTCGGGCGGCGTATCGGTGATGGGTACGGCGGTGATTTCGGGTTCGTCAGTCATATCGGCGGAAGTGGCGCGTCAACGAGCGGGGGTCAACCCCAAACACGAAACGGCCGCCCGGTCCGTAGGACCGCGCGGCCTTTCGTTCAGCACCGAAAGGTTCAGCCTTCGCTGGCTTCTTCCAACACTTCGTCAACCGGCAGGGTGCCCGGTTCGGCGCCCGGATCAAAAGCTTCGGTGAAGCCGGCTTCCTCGCGTTCGAACAGGTCAGCGTTGACGTCGACACCCTTGGCTTGCAGCTCGGCTTCTTCCGGCGAGCGGGCAATGTTGACCTTGACCACAACAACGACTTCGGGATGCAGCGCAACCTTCACGTCATGGATGCCCAACGTCTTGATCGGCTTGTCGAGGACGATCTGGCTCTTGGCGACCTTGTGGCCACCGGCAACCAGCACTTCGGCCAGATCGCGCGCCGCGACCGAACCAAACAACTGGCCCGTCTGCGAGGCCTGGCGGATCATGACCACGCTGGCGCCGTCAACGTCCTTGGCATCCGAACGGGCGATGTCACGGCGCTTGGCATTTTCGGCCTCGATGCGGGCGCGATCGGCCTCGAACTTCTTCTTGTTGGCTTCCGAGGCACGCAGGGCCTTGCCGCGCGGCAGCAGGAAATTGCGCGCAAAGCCGGGCTTCACATTGACGACATCGCCAATGCCACCAAGCTTTTCAACGCGTTCGAGCAGGATGATTTCCATGTGGTTCTGCTCCTTACTTCACGAGGTAGGGCAGCAGGCCCAGATGGCGGGCGCGCTTGATGGCCTGGGCCAGTTCGCGCTGCTTCTTGCCCGAAACGGCAGTAATGCGCGATGGCACGATCTTGCCACGCTCGGACACAAAGCCCTGCAACAGGCGCACATCCTTGTAATCGATGATCGGCGCATTGGCCCCCGAGAACGGGCAGCTCTTGCGGCGGCGGAAAAAGGGACGTCCCATGCTCTATCCTTTCTTCAGGCGAAGGCGCGCGGGGCGCGGTCGCCGCGATCACCACCACGGTCGCCGCCGCGCGGACGGTCGCCCCGATCACCACGATCCGGGCGGTCGCCGCGGTCGGGCCGATCGCCGCGCGGGCCATCGCGATCGCTGCGTTCCCGGTCGCCGCGGCGGGTCATCGCCGACGGTTCGGTGGGCAGGACATCGATGCGCACGGTCAGGAAGCGGATGATGTCTTCATTGAGCGCGACCTGGCGTTCCAGTTCGGCAACCGCCGGCGCCGGGGCGTCGATGGCAAGCATGACGTAATGCGCCTTGCGGTTCTTGGCGATGCGATAGGCAATGCTGCGCAGGCCCCAATATTCATGGGAGGCAACGGCGCCCTTGCCATCGGCGATTATCTTGGAAAATGCCTCTGTCATCGCTTCGACCTGGGCCGTGGCCAGATCCTGACGCGCGAGAAAGACATGCTCATAAAATGGCATGCAGTGTCACTCCTTTACCGATCGCTGATGGCGCTACCTTAGCGACACCCCTCCGGCTTGCGAAAACAGCAACGCCGGGGCGGACCCCGGCGTCGGTGTGGCCGGCCCTATGCGGCAAAGCGCCGGCCAAGGCAAGCGCCAAGGGGATACAGCGACTATTTCGGCGGCGTCAGCAGTGCCGACACCGTCGGCATGGCCTCCACCGAGGCGGCAAATGTCGGCGTCACCCGCGCATGACTGGCCTGTTCATAGGCATAACCAAGGCCGAGCAGCCGCGCTTCGCTCCATGCCGGGCCAATGAAGGACAGGCCGACCGGCAGCCCGCGCACCGCCCCCATAGGCACGGTCAGATGCGGATAACCCGCCACCGCCGCCAGGCCGCCGGCGCCGCCACCGGCACTCTGGTCACCATTCGCCGCATCGATCATCCACGCCGGTGCCGCCGTCGGCCCGACCAGCGCCACCACATCAGACTTGGCCAGCATGGCATCGATGCCATCTTTGCCCGCCAGCCGCAGCGACAGGGCGCGGGCCTCCCTATAGGCCGGATCATCCAGACCATTGGTTGCCTGGGATTTTTCGAATGTGTCCTGGCCGAAGAGCCCCAGTTCCCGTGCGGCATGGGCCTTGTTGAAGGCCATCACATCGGACAGCGTGCGCGTCTTCACGCCGGCCGGCGTTGTCGCCAGATAGGCGTTCAGATCGACCTTCAATTCGGTCAGCAGCACGGTAAATTCCGCCGGACCTATAAGCCGGCGATCCTTGGGCGCTTCGACATCGACCAGAACCGCACCTTGTGCTTTCAAGACCGCCAGCGCCTTGTCAAACACCGCATCGACAGGCGCCGACCAGCCGGTGACAAAGCGCATGACGCCGATGCGCACACCCTTGAGCGCCGCCGGATAAAGCGCCGCAATATAATCGGCACGGTGTGCATCGGCGTCGGCAGTCGCCGGGTCGGCCGGGTCGCTGCCCGCCATCGCACCGAGCAGCAGCGCTGCCGTCCGCACATCGCGCGTCATAGGCCCCGGCGTGTCCTGACTATGGCTGATCGGCACGACATGGGTGCGGCTGACCAGGCCGACCGTGGGTTTCAACCCGACTATACCGTTGATCGCCGCCGGACAGGTGACCGAGCCGTCGGTTTCGGTGCCAATGGCGGCATCGACCATGCCAGCGGCAACGGCGGCGCCGCTGCCCGAAGACGATCCGCAAGGTGTGCGGTTGAGCGCATGCGGATTGCGCACCTGCCCGCCAAGACCGCTCCACCCCGATATCGACGCATCGGAACGGATGTTTGCCCATTCCGACAGATTGGTCTTGCCAAGAATAACGGCGCCGGCGGCACGCAGCCCGGCCACCAGGGGCGCATCGCGCCCGGTGACGTTCGCCGCCAGAGCCAGGCTGCCGGCGGTGGTGGGCAACGGGCCTTTGGTTTCTATATTGTCCTTGATCAGGATCGGCATGCCAAACAGTGGCCCGCGGGTGCGACGCAGGCGATCCAGCGTCCGCGCCTGGTCGATTGCCGTGAAGTCAACGGCCAGCACGGCATTGACCTTGGGATTGAGCGCGGCGATCCGGGCAATGGCCGCACGGGTCGCGGTTTCGGCCGGGCCCGGTGCTGCCCATGCGGCGAGCGGTGCCGTCAGAATCAGGCCGCCCAGCCCCAAAGCGATCGCCTTCATTCAATCCCCCTTCATGATTCCGTGCCCACAATCAGGCGCGAAGTCGCGGACGGCAAGGGGCAGCTTGCCGCAATCCCGGCTTCATGGTGAAACCCGCCAGCATAGCGAGAAAGCCCCGATGATCGCCCTTTTGGCCGCCCTGTTGATTGCCCCTGCGCCGCCCGCTGACGATAGTCTCATCACCGTGACGGCGGCACCCATGACGGCCGAAGCCCTTGAAGCGCATACCGCGACCTTTCTGCGCAGTGTATTGCCGCGCCCCAGCTATGGCCAATATGGCCGCTGGACCGTGCCGGTGTGCATCAAGGTGGCCGGCATTACCGATGCGGCCGCCGCCAGGGTGACGGCGCGGGTGCGGGCGGTGGCGGCGGGCGCCGGCATGGCGATCGCCCCCGAAGCCTGCCGCCCCAACCTCAACATCATCTTCAGCGAAGACGGCCGCCGCACCGCCAGCTTCATCTTGCAGAAGCGGCCGGGGCTG
>JANYCM010000225.1 GCA_025360285.1 Sphingomonadales bacterium | reverse complement strand
GGGTAAATTCGATCGCCGGTGACGCCTGGGTGGGGATCGCCGCCATGCCGACGTGGGTGAGATTATTGGTTTCAGCGGTGAAGGATTCGGTCTGGCAAGTCGGCGCGGCGGTGGTGCCGCTGTGGACAATGGTGCGAACCGTCAAGGTTGTGTTGGCGCCGAAATTCGCCTGGCCGCCGCCGGCATCGCCAAAGACGTTGAATTCGCTGTCATGCCAGCCGGAGGCGGCGGCAACGGCGTTGAGCCCGACGACGGTGACGCTGTTGCCGCCGGCGGTCACCACCACCTGGTCGCTGGTCGCGCCGGCGCTGCCGGCGACGGTCAGGCTGCCGAAATTGCTGACCGGGACGCCGGCGGGCAGCGATGAAGTGCCGGAATTGCGATAGCAATAGGTGCCGCCATACAGCGGCTTGGTCGTCCAGCCGGCGGGGCAGGCGGTGTTATAGGCGATCAGCCAGTATTGGATGAAGGCACGGTGCGAGACATCATTGTTTTCATAAACATATTGGGCCCAGCCGCGGCAGGCGGGGTTGGGGCTGGCGGCGCAGGCGGTGGTGGTGAAGAATTCGGTGTTGAGTTGCAGCGAATAGGCGTTGGCCTTGGCGGCGCCGGCGTTGTTGACCAGGCCGCTTTCAGTAATACCGGGGCTGACGGCGACGAATGTGCCTTCGGCGCCGCTGGTGATCGCGCTGGTGCGCGCCGCGAAATCGCCGCTGCCGCCGCCGCCGACGGTGAAGGGATGGCCGGCACCATGGCTCGGCAGGATGGGATATTCGGGTGGCGGGCCGCAGGGGACCGATTGCCATTCAACCTGGGGATATGCGGCGGCGTAGCAGCCGGCGGGCGGGGCGGGCAGCTTGCGGATGGCGCTCGCCCAGACGGCCTGGGCCCGGACGATTTCGGCATCGGTGGCGGCAGAGGTGGGTGGCGGGGGCCGGCGCGGCGGGGCAGCGGACGCCGGGGCGAGGCCGGCCAGACCCAGGCTGACGGCAAGCGTCAATCGCTTCAAAGCCGATGAAATGACAGGAAAAAAGCGCAGAACAACCATGGCATATCCCCCAATATTCGAATGACGAATTTTCTTATTGGAAGCGGCCCTTGACTGTCTGAAATAATCGCATTTTCTCAATATTTAGTGAATCAGTGCCGCAAAGAAGTTTTTACGCGGCAACATCCGCGGTGCCTTCGAACAATGTCTTGGTGACGCCGCCAATCCACAGGCGACAATCCTCGTCCTGTTCAATGCATACCCGGCCGCGATGGCCGATGGCGGTGCCCTGCGCCGCCACCCAGGGCGCCGCGGCGATACCATCGGCAACCAGCCACTGCGCGATCGAGGCATTGAGGCTGCCGGTGACGGGGTCTTCGCGGACAGCGCCGTGCTGATCACTGAAAAAGGCGCGGATTTCAAAGGCCGCGTCGCCGCCGGGTTGGTGGGTGCCGACGACCCCGAGATCAATGCGCCGGTGATGGCTGCGCGCCGGGGTGAGGGCGAGGACGGCGGCGGCGCTGCCCAGGCGCACGGCGGCCCAGCCGGGGCCATTGTCGGCCCAGGCGGCGGCCAGGATGTCGCTGTCGTCGATACCGAGGAAAGCGGTGATTTCGGCGCGCTTTTCGGCATCGATTGGGCCGGAGCGCAGCAGCGGCGGCGCGGCAAAGGCGAGCATATCCCCCTGCCGGCGCACCGGGACCAGCCCGATGCCGCATTGCTGGACGATGAGGGCCGGATCGCGTGGCTGGCCCCCGGCGGCGAGCCACGCGTGGCACGACCCCAGTGTCGGATGACCGGCAAAGGGCAGCTCGCGTTCCGGGGTGAAGATGCGGACGCGATAATCGGCGCCGGGGTCGGTGGCCGGCAGCAGGAAACTGGTTTCGGAAAAATTCAGCCAGCGGGTGATGCGCAGCATGGCGGCATCGTCCAGCCCGGCGGCGCCGATGACCACGGCGAGCGGATTGCCGGTAAAGGCGCCATCGGCAAAGACATCGACGAGTTGAAAGGTCACCGGCATGGGCGCCTTTTGCGCGGCGGCGCCCGGCTTGGCAACTTCGCCTTTGCGGCTGACGGCGCTATGGAGGCGGGATGACAATCGTGCTTGGCATCGAATCTTCCTGCGATGAAACCGCCGTGGCGCTGGTGCGCGGTGACCGGACGATTGTGGCGCAGCGGATTGCTTCGCAGGATGAGGCGCACCGGCCGTTCGGCGGCGTGGTGCCGGAACTGGCGGCGCGGGCGCATGCCGAACGCCTGACGCCGATGGTGGCGGATGTGCTGGGCGAGGCGGGGATGAAGCTGGCCGATGTGGATGCGGTGGCGGCAACGGCGGGGCCGGGGTTGATCGGCGGGGTGATGGTCGGGCTGGTGACGGGCAAGGCACTGGCCTGGGCGGCGGGGAAACCGCTGCTGGCGATCAATCATCTGGAGGGCCATGCGCTCAGCCCGCGGCTGGCCGATGCGGCGCTTGAATTTCCCTATCTGCTGCTGCTGGTCTCGGGCGGGCATTGCCAGTTGCTGGGGGTGGAAGGCGTTGGCCGCTACCGCCGGCTGGCGACCACGATCGATGATGCGATCGGCGAGGCGTTCGACAAGACCGCGAAAATTCTGGGGCTGGGTTTTCCCGGCGGGCCAGCGGTGGAACGGGCGGCGCGGAGGGGCGATGCGCAGCGGTTTGCGCTGCCGCGGCCATTGCTGGCCAGTGCCGAGCCGCATTTTTCATTCGCCGGGCTGAAATCGGCGGTGCTGCGCGCCTGGGCGGCGGTGCCGGCGCCGGATGGGCAGGATGCCGCCGATCTGGCGGCCGGGTTTCAGGCGGCGGCGACCGATTGCCTGGTCGATCGCACAGCGCGGGCGATGGCGGCGTTTCCACAAGCGACCGCGCTTGTGGTGGCCGG
>JANYCM010000222.1 GCA_025360285.1 Sphingomonadales bacterium | reverse complement strand
CGGCCAAGGTCAGGTCGTGATTGACCACAATCAGATCATTGACGCCGCCACCTTGCACCGCCGGGTTGGCCAGTTCAAAATTGAGATTGGAACCCGCCGCGAGACTGAGATTATACGTCGTCAGGGTGCCGGGGCTGTTGCCGGGCGCGATGGTTGCACCATTGGCAATCGTGATTGTATGCGCACCGGAAACCGTGCCCGATCCAACCAGGCTGGCACCGCTGCTGACATTGATATCACTGGTAATAACGCCTGCCAGGTTCAACGTACCCGCCGAAACTGTCGTGACGCCGGTGTAATTGTTGACAACACCTGAAATCGTCAGCGTGCCGGCGCCCACCTTGGTAATTGAGCCGGGCGTGGCCAAGTTGCTCAATTTACCGCCGAATTCCAAATCATAGCCGCGCGTATCGACCGTCAAAACGTCAGCAAAACGAAACTGATTATTCAGAACGATATTGTTGGCGTAGGATGCAAGCCCAGCCGCCACCGCGATGGAAACATCGCTGGCGCTGCCACCAATAGCATCACTATTTGCAACGCCAAGAGTCCCAGAATTTATGTAAGTCGGACCCTGATAGGTATTAGCTGCGCCCAAAACAACAGTGCCAGTACCTTGCTTAAGCAAAATACCCGCCGTGCCAGAAATAACACCGTTCAAGGTCAGGACATCAGGCGCTGCAGGCAATTCCAAATTTAGCTGAGCGTTGAGAACAAACGCATTGGCGAGTGTCACGCTGCTGTTTGTAGCGAGAATGTTACCACCGGCACCATTGGTCGTAACCACATTGCTGTCAGCCCCCAGCGAATTGTTACCCGTTACGGTTAATCCGCCGACGTTGAGCGCAATGCCGCCAGTAAAGCTATTGCTACCGTTGGCCAAGACCAACCTGCCGTTGCCGACTTTGGTTAAGCCACCATTGCCTGAAATGAGACCGCTAAGGGTCGTTCCAATCGGGCCATTTACCGTCAGATTCGCATTGAGAACAATAGGATTGGCGAGATCACGGTTGGCATTGAGTGGCGTTATCGTGCTGGCCCCGACGACCGTGATCATGCCAAAGCCGAACGATGTATCGCTGCCATAACTGATGCCACCGGCGGTAATGCTCGTGCCGCCGGCATAAGTGTTGGCATTAACCAGCTGCTGGACACCTGCGCCCTGCTTGACGAACTTTATCGCACCCGACAACGTGCCGCTGTAAACGGTGTTGGCGGCGGTATTGCTGGTCAAAGTCGCGGTGCCGACACTCGTCACGCCCGTCGGCGAATTGCCGCTGAGACCCGCGATTGTCTGGCTGTAGCCGCCCAGATCAACATTCCCGGTCGAATTGACGATCAGGCGCGAATTCGGCGAAAATACATTGGCGGCGCCCGCAATCAGACTACCGTTGGAAACCGTTGTCGTTCCGGAATAGTCGTTCGACGTACCCGTCAGCGTCAGGCTTCTGGCGCCAAGCTTTACCAGCGCAAACGGATTGGCGCCATCCGTCAATTGGCCACCAAATATCATGTCGGCAGACGGCGTCAGCGACAAGATACCGTTGGTGACGACGTCAAATTGCACGGGGTTGTTGAAGAACAGGTCACTGCGCGCGACATTGTTGTTGCCCAGATCGAGCACATTCGCGGCGCCTGCCGGCGACAAGGCCGCCCCCGCAAGCATCAAACCGGTGATTGAGATGCCGAGTCGGAGCGATCTACGCAGGGCGCGGGCCCGATTGAGCGAGCGACCCAAACCATTCACAACGAACATAAAACACCCCAAGGTAGACGCGTTTTTGCCATTAACGCCTTTGCACTAGTAAATGAAAAGCCGTTCATTGCAAGTCGCTTCGGGGCTGTTTTAGAGCAATTTCGGTTGCAGATTTTTGGCAGTCCGCGCGGCTTCGACAGCGTCCCGGTCATCAATTTTCGGGCGCGCCCGCACCCCGGCTCGATTGCTGTTTGGTTGAGGTGAGGTCAACTCCCGCCGCGTTGACGCGTCGCGTTACCTGACAGCTGCGGGAGGGCGCAGATTCGTCCTGGCTGCAATCGAGCCCGAACGACTTGGAATCAGGTTGACGGCAGCACGTGCCGCTGAGGAACTTGGGCTGTCCTACACGGTATGTTTCTGCCATAGTCGCGAGCATCGGCTCTTTGACATCGCAAATCTTCTAAGCGCGCCAACACGTTCGAATTGCCGGCAAATCCTACACTTTCAAATCCTGCACTGGCCCATCCTGCACCAGCAGATCCGCCAAACGTCCGACACCCGGGATCGGTGTGACTTTTGGGACTTTTGATGGATTGCGCCGCCCGCAGCTTCGGCGCCCTGGAGCGCGTTTCGCCTGACGTAAATCAGCTTTATCATCCCGCGCCTGGCCCAGGACACCGCTTTCATCTGCGTCAGCATACTCTCGCAACCGCAGGGAAAAGCAGGGTGCCCGGTCCAGCCCGCAAGGACGGTTCGATTAAATTGACATCGAGTCTAGATGGGCCCCGTCAGGCTGGTGAGCAACAACGACAGCAACCCCCGGGACTTGCGCGACAGATGATCCGTTTCGGATAGAATCCGGCTGCTCAAATCCGGGCATGTGATCATGTGATACAACGTTCCGGGCGAGCGCCGGTAAACGCAAGGCAGCGGCACAGCGCCGGTTACCGCCTCGTATCTTTGCCCCGCGGCGCATCCTTGAACGGGTTCTTGCCGCCGCGGAAGCTCAGCCGGATCGGTACGCCTTCAAAATCTAGATCATCGCGCAGGCTGTTGACCAGATAGCGACCATAGCTGGCGGGCAGATCTTCGGTGCGATTGCCAAAGATCACGAATGTCGGCGGCCGCGCCGCCACTTGCGTCACATAGCGCAGTTTGATGCGCGTGCCGCCGGCGGCCGGCGGCGGATTGCGATCGAGCGTTGATTCGAACCAGCGGTTGAGCGCCGATGTGGGCACCCGGCGCGACCATTTCGCCCGCGCCTCGGTTACCGCTTTCATCATGATGTCGAGGCCCTTGCCGGTCTGCCCCGACAGCGCCACCAGCGGCACACCCCTGATTTGCGACAGGCCATCGTCCAGCGCCTTGCGTACACCCTGGAACAGCGATGACTGATCCCGGGCGACATCCCATTTGTTGAGCGCGATGACCAGGGCCCGGCCTTCCGACAGCGCCAGATCGGCGATGCGCAGATCCTGCGATTCAAGGCCAAGCTGCGAATCGAGCAGCAGCACCACGACTTCGGCAAAATCGATCGCCAGCTTGGTATCGGCCGCCGACATGCGTTCCAGCTTGTCGCTTACCTTGGCGCGTTTGCGCAGGCCTGCGGTGTCGACCAGCCGCACCGGCAGGCCATGATAATCCCAGGGAATGGCGATTGAATCGCGGGTTATGCCCGCCTCCGGTCCCACAACCAGCCGCTGTTCACCCAACAGCGTGTTGATCAGGGTCGATTTGCCGGCATTCGGGCGGCCGACAATGGCCAGCTTCAGCGGGCCTTCCGGCGCAATATCCGCCTCATCGCCATCTGCGGGCTCGGGTGGCGCCATATCTTCTTCAGCCATGGCCGCATCGACATGCGGCAGCAGTGCCTCGAACAGATCGGCCATGCCCTCGCCGTGTTCGGCGGAAATCTGAATGGGATCGCCCAGCCCCAGGGCATAGCTTTCGGCAACGCCCTGCTCGCCGGCCCGGCCCTCCGCCTTGTTGGCCACCAGAATCAGCGGCGTGCCGCGGCGGCGGAGCCAATCGGCGAAATGCTTGTCGAGCGGCGTGATCCCGGCGCGGGCATCAAAGACCAGCAATGCCACAACGGCATCACCAACCGCCGCATCGGTCTGTTGTCGCATCCGCCCGGCCAGTGTTGCGGCATCGGCGTCTTCAAAGCCGGCGGTATCGACGATGGTGAAGCTGAGATCATACAGCCGTGCCAGCCCTTCCCGCCGGTCACGGGTAACACCGGGGGTATCATCGACCAGCGCCAGCTTGCGGCCGACAAGACGATTGAACAGGGTGGACTTGCCGACATTGGGCCGGCCGACAATGGCCACCCGCGGCAGCGTTTCAATATTGGACATCGCCGCCCCCTAGCAGAGGCTGCGCCGCGCCGCCATCAACGATAGGCGGTCAGTTTGCCGTCATCGGTCAGCACAAAGGCCATATTGTCGGCAACCACCGGTGGCAGATAGGCGGGACCTGGCAATTTGGTCGTCGTCATGATCTTGCCGGTGTAGGGCGATACCGTCACCAACTGCTTGTTGGACCCGGTGACAAACAAGCGGTCAGACGCGAGCACCGGCCCCTGCCACTGGATGGGATCAGATTTCTTCTTGGGCTTGGCAAAGTGCGGCAGGCGCAACACCCAGCGAATCTTGCCATCGCCGCGGGTGACGCAGACGACTTCGCCCTCCAGCGTCACCACAAAGATGAATTCACCCGCCACCCAGGGCGTTGAAGTGCCAGCGAAATTGCGTTCCCACACCCGCTGCCCGGTAGCCAGTTCCAGCGCCGCCATACGGCCGCCATGGCCGATGGCATAAACCCTGCCGCGATCGATGACGGGCGAGGCATCAATGTCCGACAAGGCCGCCATTGCCGTCGAACGCCCGGTGCGGGCCAGGGCATCCGACCAGACGGTGCGGCCGTTTTCGGCGCGTAATGCGTTCAATTCACCGCTCGAAAAACCCACCACAACGGTATCCTGCGCCACAGCCGGCGCCCCGGCGCCCAGCAAACCGGCGACTTCGACCGTACCGGCGACATTCCAGGCCGTTTCACCCTTGTCAGCTGTCAGTGCGAACAGCTGATTATCCTGCGTCAGCACATAGATGCGGTTGCCAGCGACACTGGGCGCACCGCGCAATGGTTCGCCCAGCGCCTGGCGCCACACCGGTGCGCCGGTGGCGGCATCAAATGCCGCGACAATGCCATAGCCGGTTGTTGCATAAACCCGGCCATCACCGGCGCTGACCCCGCCGCCAAAGGCGGCATTGTCGTTACGCTTAGGCACGGCGATACGCGCCTGCCAGGCCATGCGGCCGGTTTTGGCATCAAAGGCCCGCACATCGCCGGCGGTATCCATGGTAAACACCTTGCCGCCATCAACCACCGGGCCGGCGTTCAGTCGCCTTGTCGCGGTGCTGCCCTTGCCGATCGACGCGGTCCAGGCGGTGGTCAGCGTTTCCGGCAGCGCCAGATGGCCAATGCTTTTCGCGGCATTGCCGCCGGGCTGGTTCCAGGCGGCATTGGCCTCTGCCAACGGCAGCAACACCGCCAGTTCCTGCAATTCCGGTTCGGCTTCGGCGCGGGTTTCGAAATTCAACACTGGTATACGCTCACCGGGCGCCAAATTCTTGGGCTTGACCGGCTTGAACACCGAACAGCTGGACAGCGCCAGCGCGGCGATCAACACCAGAGCCGGAAAACGGGCGGAACCACGGTTTTGCAAGGGTAAGCCTTTACTTGGCGGCGGCAGCGGGCGCTGCCACCGGTGTTGTTTCGTCGCCCGGCGGCGACGGCAATTGCAACATGGCTTCGTCCACGCCAAGCGACAGCGCCAGTTGCGCTACACGGCCGCGCAGATTGGGCGGATTGCCGGTATCGCGCACAATGGCGGTCAGCAGCGGCTTGGCTTCGGCGATCTGCCCGGCCTTGACCCGCGCCAGCGCCGTCATTTCGCCCGCAACGCCGAACCAGGGATTGCCCGGCACGCTCAGATCCTTCAGCCGCGCCACCACTGTTGCCGGCGGCAGCGTATCGAACCCCAGTTGCACGGACTTGACCAGCGCAACGTCACGCAGCGGCTGCGCAACCGCGCTGTCGGCAGCGATAATATCAAACAATTTGATTGCCTTGGCATTGTCACCCACGCTGACCGCCGATGATGCCTCGGTCAACATCGCCAGCCCGCGATAGCCGCCAGGGCCCTTGGCAGCGAGGTCAGCCAGCACTGGCGCGACCGCCGCATTTTCGCCGACGCTCAGCTTGCTCAGCGCCTGGGCATAATTCTCACCCGCAACCCCGGCCGCCTTGGCCTGCGCATCCTGCCACCACAGCCAGCCGCCCAGGCTGCCGAGCAGCACCACCACAAGCGTGACGCCGATCACCCCATAGCGCTGCCATAGCGACAACACCTGGTCGCGGCGCACACCTTCATCGACTTCGCGCAGAAAGGCGACATCGGTATCCTGCGGGGGTACGGCCAAGGTCAAAAGGCTCCATCAAGCACGGCACACGCCTTGCACCATCGCACAAGCCGTAACGTCCGGCGGCTGAATGCCCGATGACAGGTCATAGATAAAGTTGTTTCTCGGTAGGGAAACGCCGTTCGCGGACCGCCGACGCATAAGCGGCGGCAGCGGCGGTGATCCGCACCGCCAGATCATCGAAGCGTTCGACAAAGCGCGGCACCCGTTCGAACATGCCGAGCATGTCATCC
>JANYCM010000217.1 GCA_025360285.1 Sphingomonadales bacterium | reverse complement strand
CGAATGCCCTGCGCGCCGCCGCCGCCGCGATCCCGCTCCCGAGTTACGCGAGCGAGCCGGATGCGACGGGCGTTCTGGATTGAGCGGGACTACGCCGGCAGCGCGATCATCCGGTCACGGCGCAACCAGAGCATGATAGCCAATACCAGGCCGACAATGGCCAGCGCCGTCATCGCCAGATAGCCCAGCGACGCCCGGCCACTGGCATTGAGCCAGTCGTAAAGCGGCCCGGAGATCACGGTTGCAAAGGCCTGTGCCGGTGCCGAGGCCAGCGCCATATAGATCATCTGCGCCGTCGGCGTGCGTTCATCGCCGTGCATCGTCTGGATCATCCGGATGGCGCCAAGGAAGGTGGCGGCAAAGGTGCCGGCGTGCAGCAGTTGCAGCCCGAACAACATCCAGACCGGCGGCAGAAAAGCGAGCGCTGTCCAGCGCACCACCGCCGCGATACCGCCGACGACGATCAGGGTTTCGGGCGTAAAGCGTTCGGTCCAGCGCGCGAGGAAAATCAGGAAACAGACTTCGGTGCCGACGCCGATGCCCCACAGCACGCTGGTAAGGGTACCTGACACCGCCTGTTCGTTGATCCAGATCAGCGAGCCAAAGGCGTAGAAATAGCCGTGGGTCGCCTGGATGATCCCGGCCGAGAAAATCAACAGGGTGAATTTGGGATTTTTGAGCATCCCGATCCCGGAGGCGAGGCGTTCCCGGAACGGCATCTCGCGATCGCCAGCCACCGGCTCGGGCTTCATCCACGCCGAGGCGACGATCAGCAGCGCCGAAATGCCGAATAGCCAGGCGAGAATCGACCAGGGTCCGAAGCGATCGAGCAGCGCGCCCACCGCCAGCGATCCAACAACAAAGGCCGCTGACGCCAGCCCTCGGGCCAGACCATAGCGTGGCCAGCCAAATTTGGTCAGCCGCAGCAGCGCCGCCTCAACGACCGGGACAAAGCCCCAATAGGCAACATCCATCAGCAGGATGATGACAAACACCAGCGCAAAGCCCTGGATAAACCACAGCGAGCCGAAGCCAAGAGTCAGGATGCCGGCGAACAGGAACATCGGCGCCCGCCGGTCCTTGCGGCCATCCGCCCAGGCCGCCGTCAGCGGCCCGGCGACGATGCGTGACAGACTGCCAACCGCCAGCACCAGGGTGATCTGCGACCCGGAGAAATGATGCACCTTTTCGAGCCACACCGGCAAAAACGGTATCAGGCAACCAAAGCCGGCGAAAAACAGGCAGGCCAGCCAGGTGGCGCGCACGCCGGGACGGGAGAGGGATTCGGTCAGTAGGGACATGGGAGGGACCATGGCGCGCCGTCGCTGAATTGTCACCCGGAACAATCGGGTCACAAGGTAACCGGCCATGGCAAGGGCGCGAGATTGGGCGCCAGCCAACGCCGCCGCGCCGCCACTGAAAACAGCCGGGCACGGCTCCGATGGGTGAGCAGCCAATCGGGCTTGCCCAATGGCCCGGCCATCAAGGCATCTATCATCATGTGCAGCGGCATTTCGCCCTGCGCCGCCAGCCACGCCCGCGCCGCCGCGATCGACACCTGGGTGATCTATTCATGATAGCCGGCGCTATCGGTATTGGTGCCGCCACAGGCGATATTATAGGCGCGGATGACGCCGGGCAGCATCCGCGGCAGGGCGAGATCGGGCCGGTGGCGCAGCAGATGCAGCGTCGCGGCAAAATGCGCCGCGTGCGTCCAGGCGGTTTTCGGCAAAGTGCCATCCAGAACGCCCACCGTCAGCCGGGCAATGGCGGCATCGCTATCAAAACATCCAGTCATGAGGCGGCTTTTTCAGGCCGAGGCGCGATTGGCAAGCCGGGAAGGCTGGGCCATAGACAGATCAAACCAGATCTTGGGGATATCAATATGGCACTTCCGGCACTTTTCGACCTGACCGGCCAGACGGCGTTGATCACCGGTTCTTCCAAGGGCATCGGAAAGGCAATTGCCCACCGCATGGCCGAACACGGCGCCAATGTGATCATCAGCAGCCGCAAGGCCGATGTCTGCGCCGCCGCCGCCGCCGAAATCAACGCGGCGGTTGGCCGTGATGCCGCCCATGTTATCCCCGCCAATATCGCCGACAAGGCCAGTTTGCAGGCGCTGGTCGATGGCACGATCGCCGAATTAGGCCAGATCGATCACCTGATCTGCAACGCCGCATCGAACCCCTATTTCGGGCCGCAATCCGGCATCAGCGATGATCAGTTCGGAAAGATTTTGCAGAACAACATCGTTTCCAACCATTGGCTGATCGCCATGGTCGCCCCGGCGATGCGGGCGCGCAAGGATGGCAACATCACGATCATCTCGTCGGTCGGCGGGTTGAAGGGGTCAACGGTGATCGGCGCCTATTGCATCTCCAAGGCGGCCGACATGCAATTGGCGCGCAACTTGGCCGCCGAATTCGGCCCCGACAATGTCCGCGTCAACTGCATCGCACCGGGCCTGATCAAGACCGATTTCGCCAAGGCGCTGTGGGACAACCCCGAAATACTGAAAGAAGCCACCGGCGGCGCGCCGCTGCGCCGTATCGGCGTGCCTGATGAAATCGCCGGCATGGCGGTGCTGCTGGCCGGCAAGGCCGGCGGGTTCGCCACCGGACAATGCTTTGTCATCGATGGCGGGGCGACGGTGGTCTAGGCCGCCGCGACCCGCGCCCGCCGCCGCGCCGCAACCCCGCACACCCCGAACCCGGCGATCAGCATTGCCCATGCCCCCGGCTCCGGCACCGCCGATATGTTGTAATTGAAACCGCTGCCCGACGTCAGGGTGAAGTTGGTCGTCGGGCCGCTCCCGGTGATCAGGCTGCCCTTGCCGTTCCAGGTGATGGTGTTGGCGAAATCCGCCGCCGCGTTATTGTGCGGTGCGCCGAGGGCCCCATAGGATGATTCGGCGGCCTCGATCTGGCTGTAAATGCCCAAGGTGAATGCCACGCCGGCGACGACAGGCACCGCGAAGAACACATCCTGGTTGATCAGCACAATGCGATCGGCAGTAGTGCGCTGGATGGCCCAATTATCGCTCTGGTCAAAGCCGTAATAGCTGTCGGAATTGGCGGGCAGCGGGCCGTTGGCGGCAAGAAACGCGCTATAGGCCGCGGTGTTGTAATGGCTCAACGCCTGCAAATTAAGAAAGGCCTGGATGTTGAAATAGGCGCTGGCCGGATACGCCCCACCGACGCTCAACTGTCCATCGACATGCAGGCTGAACACCCATAGCCCGGTGAAGTTGCTGGTGACCGTGTCGTTCCACCCACCCATGCCGGTGGCGCCGGAAAAGTAATTGCTGCTGGAGCCGGCGTTTGCCGCGGACAGGTGCAGCGTGCCGAGGGAAGCAACGACTGTGGCGCTGTTGGCAAACAGGCCATTGTCATTGCCCGACCGGCTGTTACTGCTGACGGCGGTGCCACCAACGGCTGCCGATGTCGCCACCGAACAGGCGCGCTGGGCCGTAGCCGTGCCGTCACCTGTGATATAACCCGGCGAAAAGCCGATGCCGAAGGTCGTGCCCGCGCAACTGCTGGCGAGGCTGTGGCCGCTGGCAACACCCGCCTGGCCATTGATGGCGGCGGCTGGTGTGGCAAAAGCGGCAAGGCCTGTGGCAATGGCGGTGACAGTCAACCTGTTGGCAATCATGGTCTTTCTCCCCAATGAAACTCAGGCGGCGATGGATGAAGGACGGCGGCGCGCCATCACGCCGATCAGGCCGAAACCCAGCAGCATCAGCGCCCAGCTTTCCGGCTCCGGCGCGGCGCTGACCAGGATGCGGTTCAGTGTGAAGCTGCCGATCGCCTGCTTGTAAGAACAGGTGAAGAAGCAGGTTTGACTGATGAAGTTGAAGGTGCCGCTGCCGCTGGCGGCGGCATTGCCATAGCCGCGGCCCGGCAGGCCGGCATCACCGGGCAGCATCGTGTCCGTGGACAGGAACGCCGATGGAAGGATGGCGGAAAAATCGACCTGCTGATTGAAAATATGGGTGATTGTGCTCAGGTCGAAGGAAAATCCGCTGAAGGTGCCGGCCATAGTGTCAGGTGTTCCGTCGCCCAGCGTAAAGGCCGCGCTGCCGCCGTAAATGGCGCCATAAGGCTGGGTGAAGACCGCGTGGCTGACTCCGCCGATGGTCAGGGTCGGGGTCATTGCCAGCGTCCAGTCGCCGACTGGATCACTGAAGACGCCGCCGGCACCCACCGGCACATCGGGCAAATCGACATCATAGACCGTGCGGAAAATGATCGCCTTGCCGGCCAGCGAACCAATGCTGCCAAACACGCTGCCCGGCGCATAATGTTCGACATAGACATTGTTGATGACATCGACTGAATCGAGATCATTGCCGCCGTCAGTGCCGCTGGCGATCGCGCCAATCACCACCAATTGCACGCGTACCGCGGCAGCCGGGGCGGCAAGCGTGGCGGCGGCCAGCAGCGCCAGGGCGCCCGTTTTCACTATATCGATTGTCATACTGTCCCCAAGAATGACCGATGCCAGCCGTTCAGGCCGGCAACGGTCGAAAAAGCCCCGCAAACGATCGGGTTGCGGCGGCTTTAGGAGTCCCCAGCCTGTGCAATAAGGTGCAGCGACGCGCGCACATGTGCGCAACCGATGCATGGTAGTTGCAGGGCCGTTGCACGATCGGTGCGCCCGGTGTTGCGGGACCGCATGTCATCTGCAACAATATCGGCGTGGCGACCGCGTTTTCAGATGGATTGTCGCTGGTGCTCAAGGCCCTGTCGATCAGCCGTGGCCAATTGGCGGCCGCGGTCGGGGTCGATAAGTCCCTGATCAGCCGCTGGTGTTCGGGCAGCGTCACGCCGTCGGCACATAATCTGGCACGGCTGACCCAGCTCATCGGCGACCGCCATCCGGGTTTCAGCCTGCTTGATTGGGACAGCGGGCTCGATGTGCTGGCGGCGCGCTTCGGCGTCGCGCTGCCGGCACGGCGAACCGCACCGGGCCTCGGCCAATGGGTGCCCGCCGCCATGCTGCAGGAAACGGCAGCCAATGTGCAGTTGCACGGTGCCAGCTATGAAGGCTTTTGGCGCACCACCCGACCGTCCTCCGAAGCCCCCGGCCAATTCATCCATGAGCATGTCATGCTGCGCATCACGCCCGATGGCATGTTGAGCTTTCGGCTGGCGATCATGGATATTCGCTATGCCGGCTGGTCACTGCCGCTGCAGAACAAGCTGTTTTCGATCGCCACCGATGAAACCACCGGCACCTTCGTTTTCGGCATCTTCAACGGCGTGATGCGCCAGCGCGCCGAGCTGGTCGATGGCCTGATCATGACCGTGATGCGTGATGCCGCCGGCACGCCGATCGCCAGCAAATGCCTGCTCGAACGCATCGGCGACCTCAGCGGCAATGTCGTCGCCGATGATGCCCGGCTCGATGACCTGTCCAACAGCTATCCGCTGTCGCCAGCCGACGCGATCGCGCCGCATATCTGCGAGCATCTGTGGCCCGACACCGGCCCCGCCGCCTTTGCCATTGGCGGCGAAACCATATTGATGATGCACCTGGCACAGTCCATGTCGCGCGGCGCCGCCTATGAGGACCGGCGCACGCTTTAGGATTCCTTTGAGCTTCGAAAAGCGGCAAAAGCCCTGGGACCCGCGCCTATTCCATTTCGAACACCATCGTCACATTGACCGTCAGCGCCACTTCTCCCGGTGCCACCGGCGTCGAATCAGCGACTTTTTCAGCGCGGGCCATCATCATCATCGGGCGCGGCCCCGGTTCATAGCCCGCCTGTTCGGCGACGCTGGCGATACGGTGGATATGGAGCCCTGTTGCCCTGGCATAAAGTTCAGCGCGCTTGCGTGCCGTTGCCACCGCCGCTGTGCGCGCCTCATCAAGCGCCGCCTCGGCACCATCGACCTTGAAAGTCGGCCCGTTGATCTGGTTGGCGCCGACGCCGACCAACGTATCGAGCAAGCGGCCGGTATCGGCAATCTTGCGAATGCGCAGCGCCACGCTGTTGGTGGCCTGATACCCGGTCAGCACCGGCGGCACATTATTGTCATAGCGATATTGTGGTTGCAGGCTCAGCCCGCTGGTCTGGATATCACGCTCGGCCACCCCGGCCTTGCGAATGGCGGCGACCACCGCTGTCATGCGCGTGGCATTTTCGGCCATCGCGGCTGCAGCAGTAGGCGCACTGGTCACGACGCCGCCGGACACTTCGGCAATATCCGGGGTGCGGGCGACACGCCCTTCGGCGGTTATGCTCAGCGTCGTCGCAGCGGGCGGCATCGCCATCATGTCGGCAGCGGCGGCAGGCACGGCGACCCAGACGGCAGAGACAAACGCGGCGGCGGCGAGCCAATGATGCTTGTTCATATATATTCCTTACCGGTAACAAACGTGCGGCAGCCTGTTTCGTTCATAAAGGCTTTCGCAAGGCTGAACCGCAAGGCTGTCGGGCAAAAGCGCCGCTAATCGTCACTCTGCGACCCTGCGCCGGCAGCCGCCCGATGACAACGCCACCGTTGAAGCCACTGAAATCGCTGTCATGGGGCCGTATCGTCACAGTCCTGGCATTGCATTTTGATTATGCCTTCGCACGGCCGTGGCGATCGGCTAAGAGGCTCTTGCAGGAAGTGACGTATTTATATAATACAGTCCTATCCAAAGGACGATCGAGCATGAACATGCACAACAAGCTGCCCGAGCCCGGTTCCGCCGGCGTTTATCCGTTCGTGGCGGCCGGCGGTGCCGATGCGACCATCGATGCGCCGCACCGTCCCTGGGTACGGCCGCTGGTCATTGCCCTCATCATCCTCGCCATCGCCTTTGGCGCCTGGAAGGCTTTTGCGCCCAAGCCGGCGCTAGCCCCCGCCCCCAGCAACGTCCCCGAAGTGACAGTGATCGTGCCCGGCACCAGCCGCGTCGCCGATGCCGTCACTGCACCAGGTTCGATCGCGGCGCGCCGCGATTCGGCGGTCGGCATCGAAGGCGAAGGCGGCCGCGTTACCCAGGTGCTGGTCGATCCCGGCCAGTCGGTCGGCAAGGGCCAGGTACTGGCGCGCATCGATCGCAGTGTGCAGATTCAGCAGGTTGCGCAGCTGGCCGCCTCGATCCGGTCGGCAGAGGCCGATGCGGCGCTGGCCGCGGCCGATCTGCGCCGCGCCCAGGCGTTGGTCGACAAGGGTTTCATCTCCAAAGCCGATATCGACAAGCGAGTCGCCACCCGCGACGGCACGCTCGCCAAGGTTACGCTGGCGAAGGCCCAACTGGCTGAATCGAACGCCCGGCTCAACCGGCTCGATGTGCGCGCCCCGGCCGCCGGGCTGATCCTGTCGCGCAGTGTCGAAGCCGGCCAGATCGTCAGCCCTGGCAGCGGCGGCCTGTTTCGCCTTGCCGAAGGCGGCATTCTGGAAATGCGCGCGCTGGTTGCCGAACAGGATTTGGCACGGCTAAAGCCGGGCATGGCGGCCAATGTCACTCCGGTCGGTTCCACAACATCATATCCGGGCAAGGTCTGGCTGGTTGATCCGTTGATCGATACGACCAGTCGCCAGGGAGTCGTGCGCATCGCCCTCGCTTATGCGCCGGGCCTGCGTGTTGGCGCCTTTGCCCGCGCCAGCATGGCGGCGGGCCAGGGCGTGCGCCCGGTGCTGCCGCAATCAGCTATCCAGTCCGATGATCGTGGCAGCTATGTCTATGTCGTCGGGGCCGGCAACAGGGTCGAACGCCGCGCCGTCACCATCGGCAGTGTCGGCGACCAGGGCGTCAGCATTACAAACGGCATCAATGGCAGCGAACGCATTGTCGCCTCGGCCGGTGCTTTCCTGCGCGCCGGTGAAACCATTAAGCCTGTCGTCGCGCTCCGCGCGACGGCCGGCTGAGGCCCCGCCCCATGCGCAATATCTCCAGCTGGTCGATCAAGAACCCGATTCCGGCGCTTGTGTTGTTCTTCATGCTGACGCTGGCGGGTATCGTCAGCTTCATCCAGATGGACGTCAACGGCAACCCGGATGTCGATTTCCCGGTGGCCCAGGTCATCGTCAATCAACCCGGCGCCGCGCCGACCGAGATGGAAACGCAGGTTACCCAGCGCGTCGAAGCGGCGCTGCGCGGTATCAATGGCGTTGACGAAATTACCTCCATTGTCAGTGAAGGCCAATCGGCGACCAGCGTGCAGTTCGCCATCGGCACGCCCATCGACCGCGGCGTCAATGATGTCCGCGATGCCGTGTCGAACATCCGCAGCGACTTGCCGCAGGGCATCCTGCAACCGCAGGTGCAGCGCGTGAACATGACCGGCGGGCCGCTGGCCTATGTCTCGGTTGAAGCCGTTGACATGACGCTCGAACAACTCAGCTGGTTTGTCGACAACACCGTCGCCAAGCAATTGCTGGCGGTCCCCGGCATGGCGCAGGTACGGCGTAGCGGCGGGGTTAGCCGCGAAATCCGCGTCATTCTCGATCCGGCGCGCCTTCAGGCCTATGGGGTCACCGCCAGCCAGATCAACACCCAGTTGCGCCAGGTCAACCTCAATGCCGCGGGTGGCCGCGCCGAAATCGCCGGGTCGGAACAATCGGTGCGCGTGCTGGGCAATGCCATCAATGCCAATGGCCTGGCCGATACGCAAATTGCGCTGGGCAATGGGCGCAGCGTACGGCTGGGCGATGTGGCGGACGTCAAGGATCTGTATGCCGAGCAGCGTTCGCTCGGCAAGATGAACGGCCGCCAGGTTCTCAGCTTTTCGATCACCAAGGCCAAGGGATCGTCCGACGTCACCGTTTATGACGATGCCCAGAAGGTGTTGGCCAAGATTGCCAAGGCCAATCCCAAGATCAAGTTCACCGAATTGTTCACCTCGGTCGAATATACCAAGGATCAATATCATTCGGCGATCGATGCGATGGTCGAAGGCGCGCTGCTTGCCGTCGTCGTGGTGTTCCTGTTCCTGCGCGATTGGCGGGCGACGGTGATTTCGGCGCTGGCGATCCCGCTGTCGGCTATCCCGGCCTTCTGGTTCATGAATCTGCTCGGTTTTTCGCTCAACACATTGAGCCTGCTGGCACTCAGCCTCGTCGCCGGAGTGCTTGTCGATGATGCCATTGTCGAGATTGAAAACATCGTCCGCCACATGCGCATGGGCAAGACCGCCTATCAGGCCGCGATGGACGCCGCCGATGAAATCGGGCTGGCCGTTGTCGCCACCACCATGGCGATTGTCGCCGTGTTCCTGCCGGTTGGCCTGATGCCTGGCATTTCCGGGCAGTTCTTCAAGAATTTCGGCATCACGGTGGTGGTGTCGGTGTTGCTCAGCCTCGCCGTCGCCCGACTTATCACCCCGATGCTCGCCGCCTTCTTCCTGAAAAGCCATGGCCAGCAGGTGCACGGCGAAGGCGCCTGGGTGAAATGGTATATCAAGCTGCTCGGCTGGTGCCTCGACAACCGCTGGAAGACCGTGGCGCTGGGCGGCCTGGCGCTGGTGCTGACAGTTTACAGCTTCAAGACCTTGCCGCTGACCTTTCAGCCGGCGCGCGATTCCAATACCAGCCAGATCACCCTGTCGCTGCCGCCCGGCGCAACGCTGGCACAGACCGTCGCGGTTGCTGACGCGGCCGCCGCCATTGCCGAGCAATCGCCGGTGGTCGAAGCGGCGGTTTCGGACATCGACATTGGTTCCGCCAGTCTGTTCCTCACCCTGCGCAAGGATCGCAAAGTCACCAGCGTCGAGTTCGAACGCGCATTGTCGCCCAAATTGCAGACCATCCCAGATGCGCGGGTAGGCTTCCAATCGCAAAATGGCGGCTTTGGCGGCCGCGACATGTCAGTGGTGCTGACAGGTACCGATCCCGACGTTCTGGAAAAGGCCGCCACCACGCTTGTCGAACAGATGCAGCGCCTGCCCGAACTGCGCCAGGTCCGCATCGAAGGCGATGTCCGCCGGCCCGAAATCACCATCAAGCCGCATTTCGATGTGGCGGCGGCAATGGGCGTGACGACGGCGGCGCTGTCCGATACCATTCGCATCGCAACACTGGGCGACATCGATCAGAATGTCGCCAAATTCTCGCTGTCGGATCGCCAGATCCCCATTCGCGTCGCTTTGTCGGAAAGCTCGCGCCGCAACCTCGATACGATCAAGGATCTGCCGGTGCCGACGGCAAGTGGCGGCTCAGTGCCCTTGAAGGTCGTCGCCGATATCAGCTTTGGCACCGGCGCCACCCAGATCCGCCGGTATAATCAGCAGCGCCGCGTGCTGATCGGCGCCGATCTGGCGCCCGGTCTGGTTTCCGGCGATGCCCAGCCCAAGATCAACGCCCTGCCCGGTCTCAAGAATCTGCCCCCCGGCGTCGAACGCATCACCCTGGGCCAGGACAAATGGCAGGCCGAGCTGGTCGTCAATTTCATCATCGCGGTCATCGCCGGGGTGCTGCTGGTCTTTGCCGTCCTCGTGCTGCTCTATCGCCGCGTACTGCCACCGTTCGTCAACATGGGGTCGCTGCTGCTGGCGCCGCTGGGTGGCGGCATCGCGCTGCACCTGACCGGCAATCCCATCTCCATGCCAGTTTTCATCGGCTTGCTCATGTTGCTCGGCATTGTCGCCAAAAACTCCATCCTGCTTGTCGATATGGCCATCGAGGAGATGAGCCACGGCGCCGAACGCACCGCCGCCATCCTTGAAGCCGGCCGCAAGCGGGTGCAGCCGATTATCATGACCACAGTTGCCATGGTCGCCGGCATGTTGCCCGTCGCCCTGTCGATTTCAGGCGACGGCAGTTTCCGCGCTCCCATGGGCATCGTCGTCATCGGCGGGCTGATCGTGTCCACGGCACTGACGCTGATCATCGTGCCCGCCAGCTTCAGCCTGGCGGTCGGCGCCGAAAACTGGCTGGCGCCGCGGTTGAAGCGCTGGTTTACAAATGGCGAAAGCGCGCCCAAATCTGCACCACCGGCGGTCCAGCCGGCGGAGTGATCCTGGTCTGAAACTCGCAAGCCCTTTCACGCTGCCGGCGACGCCCTTTCATCGGATGCGCCTCGCCGCCACCCTGCTTCTGCTGGCGATGGTGCTGGTCTTTGTCGCGACGCTTTACTGGCGCGGCGCCCACCCCGCCCTGCCCTGGGTGCAGGCCTTTGCCGAAGCAGCGATGGTCGGCGGGCTGGCGGACTGGTTCGCGGTCACGGCGCTGTTCCGCCACCCGCTCGGCCTGCCGATTCCACACACCGCCATCATCCCGGCCAACAAGGACCGTATCGGCGACAGCCTGGCGCAGTTTCTGAAGGATAACTTCCTCACCCCCGCTGTCGTCGCCCGGCGACTCGAGGATATCGATCTTGCCGCCGCCATCGCCCGCTGGCTTATGGCCGATCGCCCCGCCACACCGGGCCGGCGACGCGGTCTTGGCCCCCTCGTCGCCCGGCTGATCGAAGCGCTTGATCACCAGGCCATTGGTGATCTGGTGCGCGACACCGCCACCGAACAATTGCGCGCGCTCGCTTTGTCACCGATCATCGCCGATGCCATCGATACGACGCTCGACCGCAACCGCCATGAAGCGCTGATCGACAGCGCCATCGCCTGGGGCCTGCGCACCCTTGATGATCAGGAATCGACCATCCGCGGTATGGTCGCCGATCGTACCAACTGGCTGCTGCGCCTCGTGAATGTCGATGCCAGCGTTTCGGAATCGCTGATCGACGGCCTGCGCCGCCTGCTATGGGACATGGGGCATGATCCCGATCACCCGTTGCGGCGCCGCATTGTCGAGGCGCTGCGCACCTGGGCGTTCGATCTGCGGCATTTTCCGGAGAGCCAGGCGGTCGTCGAAGCGCTTAAAGATGATCTCATCGCCAATCCGGCGCTGGCTCAGTCGCTGACCGGCCTGTGGGATGGCGCCCGCGCCAGCCTGGTCACCAGCCTGTCCGGCCCGGTTCCGGCCGGCGGCGGTAAGCTGGGCATCGCCATGAAGGCACTCGGCCAGCGGCTTGAAGCCGATGCACCTCTGCGTGCTGCGATCAACCTGCATCTGCGCCGCAGCGCCATCGGCCTCGTCAATGATTATGGCGATGCGATTGTCTCACTGGTCAGCGATACGGTGCGCGGCTGGGATGCTGGCACGGTCACCGAAAAGCTGGAAACCGCCGTGGGCCGCGATCTGCAGTTCATTCGCATCAACGGCACGGTGATCGGCGGCACCGTGGGCCTTGCCATCCACGCGGTTGCAGGCGCCCTGTAAAACTACCGCAAATTCCCCACCGCTCGCTGAATCCGCGTGCAGGCATCCAGCAGCAGCGCATCCGACGTCGCATAGGAAATCCGGAACGCCGGCGACCCGCCGAACGCCGCGCCGTGGACCACGGCGACGCCCTCGGCCTCCAGCAGATAGGCCGCCACCGCCTCGTCATCGACAAGCACCGTGCCGCCCGGCGTCGTTTTGCCGATCAACCCGGCGCAATCGGGATAGACATAGAATGCCCCTTCCGGCCGTGGGCAGCGCAGCCCCGGCGTCTGGTTGAGCATCGACACGACCAGGTCGCGCCGCTTCACGAACGCGGCATTGCGATCCTGCAAAAATGATTGGTCGCCATTCAAGGCCGCCACCGTCGCCGCCATCGAAATCGAACACGGGTTCGATGTCGATTGCGATTGCAGCTTGGCCATCGCCTTGATCAACCATTGTGGTCCGCCGGCAAAGCCGATCCGCCAACCCGTCATCGCATAGGCCTTTGAGGCACCATTGACTGTCAGAGTACGGTCATACAGGCCGGGTTCAACCTCGGCGACCGTGGTGAATTCGAAGCCGTCATAGACGATATGTTCGTACATATCGTCGGCGAGGATCATCACCTGCGGGTGCTGCATCAAGACGTCGGTCAACGCCTTCAGTTCGGCGCGAGAGTATGCCGCGCCGGTCGGGTTCGACGGCGAATTGAAGATCAGCCATTTGGTCTTCGGCGTGATGGCGGCAGCCAGTTTGGCGGGTGTCAGCTTGAAACCATCATCGATGGTGCAATTGACGATCACCGGCGTCGCACCCGTATATTGCACGATATCGGGATAGCTGACCCAATAGGGCGCTGGAATAACCACCTCGTCGCCCGGATCGAGCGTCGCCAGCAACGCGTTGAAGATCGTCTGCTTGCCGCCGGTGTTCACGGTGATCTGGTCAAGGCCATAGTCGAGGTGGTTATCGCGCTTGAACTTGGCCTGGATGGCCTTTTTCAGCTCGGGCGTGCCATCAACGGCGGTATATTTGGTCTGGCCCTTGCGGATCGCCTCGATCGCCGCCTCCTTGACGAAATCCGGCGTGTCGAAATCCGGCTCGCCCGCACCCAACCCGATGATGTCGCGGCCAGCCGCCTTCAATTCCGCCGCCTTGTTGGTGACAGCGATGGTCGGGCTGGGGTTGATGCGCTGAATGGCGGCAGACAGACGGGGCATGATCGATCCTTGGCAAGTCGGCACCGTTTAGGCGGCAGTGGTGGTGCAGTGCAACCTCGGTGTCTGGCGAGCGGCATCGCGCCTTGATACAACAACATTTTTCCCATATTAAATTTTTGGTCAGGGGAGTTTCAATGATCGTGAAATATGTGCGTGGCGTCGCTGGCCTGTGTCTCTCGGTATTCGTCCTGACCGCAGGTGCCGCCAGCGCCGCGACGACGATGCACTATACCGGCCTCGCTTTCGATCATTTCAACACCTATCTCAGCAACCCGTACACGACATCCGATCGCATTACCGGCACCGTCGTCCTGGCGACGCCGATCGCATCCAACAGCTTCTATTATGGCAGCCCGCTGTCCTTCAGCTTTTCCGACGGGGTGCAAACGCTGACCAATGTCACGGGCTTTGCCAATGGCTTTTCGTTCGAAACCGATGCCAATGGCAACATTGCGAAATGGGGCTTCAACATCAGCCGCCTCGCCGGTCCGGGCTATATCTATTCCAGCCGCACCAGCAATGGCTCGGTTGATACCGGCAATTTCGAATCCGAATCGGGCTATACCAACAGCGTCACGGCGAACTGGACGATCACCACGACACCGGGCGTTCCGGAACCGGCAAGCTGGGCACTGCTGGTCACCGGCTTCGGCGTTGCCGGTGCCGTGCAGCGCCGCCGGGCCGCCCTGACTGCCTGACGCTACCCTGCCTTCCTGATGCTGCCCTGCGGCGAGCCGGCGCTTGGCCCTTCAGGCCAACACTGCCCTCACCAGGCCGCGCAGAGCATTGCCGATCAGAAAGCCCCCGGCCAGATCGGCAACCATCAGCTGTGCCTCGGCCGCTCGCCCCTCGGCAATCAGCCGCGCTCGCAATACGCCCGGTAACAGGCCAAGCGTGGCCGGCGGAGTCAGCAACACACCATCGCGCTCAACAAAGATGGTGGTGAAGCTGCCTTCGATCACCGCCCCGTCGGGCCGTACGAACACCACCTCGAACGCCCCCGCCGCCGCGCGCGCCGCATCGTAAAAACCCCGGTCGCTGGTCTTGTGGCGCAGCCGCCAGTCATCGGCGGCGACCGGCAGTGCGGCCAGCGCCACCATCACCGGGCGGTCGGGCACTACCGGCAACGGCGAACATTGCACCGCCAGGCCGCCCGCCGGACTGGCCAGCAGGCGCACACGGCCGGTAAAACCCGCTGTCGCGTCCGCCAGCATCGCCCGTGCCGCGCCGGCATCAAAGGCCAACCCCAGAAACGCCGCACTCCCCGCCAGCCGCGCCAGATGCCGCTCCAGATCGGGTAGCACACCGGCCGCACAGCGCATCGTCTCGATCAGGTCGGGTGGACCGCGCCGGGTCAGGAACGCCGCCTTGGCGAGGCATTCCGCCCATTCCGCCGCCGCGTCGCTGTCGGCGACAATGCCGCTGCCCAGCCCCAGCCGCGCCTGCGTCGCCCCCGGCGCCATCACCAAAGTACGGATGGCGACGTTGAACACCGCATCGCGGTTCGCCGCGATGGCACCGATGCTCCCGGTATAAACGCCGCGCGGGGCTGGCTCCACATCGGCAATCACCTGCATCGCGCGGATTTTCGGCGCGCCGGTGACCGAGCCGCACGGGAACAGCCGCATCAGCACATCGGCCGCCGTTATGCCGGGGTTGGCTGTCGCGGCGACGGTCGATGTCATCTGCAACACCGTGGGATAGGTTTCGATGGCAAACAGTGCCGGCACCGCGACATCGCTGCCGACCCGCGACAGATCATTGCGCAACAGATCGGTAATCATCAGATTTTCGGCGCGGTTCTTGGGGTCCGCCTGCAATGCCGCCGCCCGCGCCGCATCCTCGGCCGCATCCCCGCCGCGCGCCGCCGTACCCTTCATCGGCCGCGCCGTCAGTCGCCGGCCCTCCAGACGAAAGAACAGCTCCGGCGAAAAACTCAGCACCCAGAGCGCACCGGTGAACAGCAAGGCCCCATAAGGCGCCCGCGATCCGGCGCGCAGCCGGGCATAAAGGTGTACCGGGTGGCCGCCGACGGCGACGGCCGCGTTGAAGGTCAGGTTCGCCTGATAAATGTCGCCCGCTGCGATCAGCGCCTGCACCTGCGCCAGCCATTCGGCATGATTGGCCTCGGTCAGGCCCGGCTGCACAGCACCAAATTGTGCGGGCCCAGCCCCGAGCAGCGCCGCCGCATCTACCGCCTCGTCCCGTGCAAACCGCCCGAACCACAGCAAGGGTTCCCCAGGCGGCGGTTCGCGGCGCGGCAACGCAGCCTCCAGCGCATAGCCCGCTTCAAAGCCGATGAAACCCGCCCACGGACCCGATGCACGCAGCCGGTCCAGGGCGCCGGCCACCGCCGCCGGCGTTTCGGCATCAACAGCCTCTATCACCCCGGTGAACAGCCGCCCCCGACCGGCGGCCACGTCATCGAGCAGAACAAAAGGCCGGGTGGGATCGAACACCGTCGCCTCTTAGCGGGCGCGGCCCTCCCGGCAAATATGTGCGGCTTTGCCTTGACCGCCCTGCTCGCTACACATCAGCCATAGTCACCGCTGGAGCCCCTATGCGCCCGATTCTGCTCGCCGTCCTGTTTGGCACCGCCGCCGCCCCGGCCATCGCCCAGAATGTCCCCGTGCCTGCCGCAATCACCACCGAAGGCGTGCCCGCCATCCCCGCGGCGCTGGCCGAAAAGGTCCGCCCCTATCTCGAAAACCGCACCGCGGCGTTTCAGGGCTGGGACCCCAAGAGCCATGGCATGTTGATCGCGACGCGCTTCGGCAACGCCCCGCAATTGCATCTTGTCGCCATGCCCGGCGGTGCTCGCACCCAGCTCAGTTTCGAAGCCGAACCAGTGCCCGGCGGCCAGTTTGCCCCTGATGGCAGCACCATCGCCGTCGTCAAGGACAAGGGCGGCGATGAGTTCTTCCAGATCTGCACGCTCGATGCCGGCCGCCTGCACCTGCTGTCGGACGGCAAGAGCCGCAACACCGGCCCCGTCTGGTCACGCGATGGCAAGACGATCGGCTATGCCAGCAGCCGGCGCAACGGCACGGACAGCGACCTCTATCTCGTCAATCCCGCCGATCCGAAAAGCGACCATCTGCTCGCCGAAGTCCAGGGCGGCGGTTGGTCGTTCGGGGATTTTGCCCCGGGCGGTGGCAAGGCACTGGTGGAGCAGGGCCTTTCGGTCGAACGCAGTAATCTCTACGAGGTCGATCTTGCCACTGGCCGGCTCAGCCGGCTCAACCGTCCTGGCTCCGATGCCAGCTTCGAAAATCCTCGCTATGGCGCTGATGGCATAATCTATCTGATAAGCGATACCGGTAGCGATGTCCGCCGGCTGGGCACGATCGATGCCACGAACGGCTTTCGGCCCCTTACCCCGGCGCCCGCAGCCTGGGATGTCGAAGCCTTTGATATCGCGCCGGACGCCAGCTTCCTGGCCGTCGTCACCAACGAAGCAGGCCTGTCAAAGCTGCGCCTGATCGACCCGAAAACCGGCACGGCACGCGCGGTAAACCTGCCCGCCGGTGTCATCACCGGGCTGGAGATTGCCCCCTGGGGGGACATCGGCTTTTCGCTGGCCAGCGCCAGGTCACCGGCCGACGCCTGGAGTGTCGATCCCAAGACCCTGCTCGCCACGCGCTGGACCCATTCCGAAACCGGCGGCCTGGAACCCGCCGCCAACCGCGAACCCGAACTGGTCACCGTGAAATCCTTCGATGGCCAGGCTATTTCGGGCTTTCTCTACACCCCCGATCCGGCGCGTTTCCCCGGCAAGCGACCCTTGATCGTCGATATCCATGGCGGCCCCGAAGGCCAGACCCGGCCCGGCTTCCTGGGCCGCGGCAATTACCTGATCAACGAGCTTGGTCTTGCCGTCTTCTACCCCAATGTCCGCGGCTCCACCGGCTATGGCAAGCGCTTCGTCGGGCTCGACAATGGTCCCTACAAGCGCGAGGATTCAGTCAAGGACATCGGCGCCGTCCTCGATACGCTGACCGCCCGCGCCGATGTCGATGCCGGCCATGTCGCCGTCACCGGCGGCAGCTATGGCGGCTATATGTGCTATGCCTCGGCGATCCGCTTCGGCAACAGGTTGCAGGCGGCGCAATGCACAGTCGCCATTTCCAACTTCGTCACCTTCCTGGAAAACACCCAGGGCTATCGGCGTGATCTGCGCCGCATCGAATATGGCGATGAACGCAATCCAGGTCAGCGGCTTCAGCTGACAGCGATTTCACCGCTGACCCACGCCAGGGAACTGCACATCCCGCTGCTCGTCGTCACCGGCGGCAATGATCCGCGGGTGCCGCCTTCCGAAGCGGCGCAGATGGTGGCGGCGGTGCGCGGCAATGGCGGCACCGCCTGGCACATTCTGGCGGCCAACGAAGGCCATGGCTATCGCAAGAAAGAAAACCAGGATTATCAATTTCTGGCGACCCTGGCCTTCTGGCAGGCGACCCTGCTCAAATAGCAAAATGCCGGGCGAGGTTACCCCCCGCCCGGCATGTCGTGTCAGTATTCGGTGCCTGATATCAGGCAGCAACCACCGTCGCACGCCGGCGGGCAACCGCGCCAACCAGGCCGAAGCCGATGATCAGCATTGCCCAGGTCGCGGGTTCCGGCACCGCTGCCATCACCGATACGCCATCGAGCAGCACCGCCGGTGGCAGGCCACCGGGGCCGCCGTTGGCGAGGAATGACAGCGTCTGGCTGGCACCGCTGGCAACGAAGCTGAACGACTCATGCGTCCAGGGCGCAAAGCCGTGCGAGGCGATGTTGACGGTGTTGGTGGATTGGGTCTGGCCGCCAAAGCCGACCTGGACCTGTTCATAGGTGGCGCCGCCCCATTCCGCGCCATTGTAAACGCGGAACTGCGCCGCCGCCCAATCGAAGCTGACCTTGTAGGTCTTGCCGGTAGTCAGCCCTGTCAATTCCTGGGTCAGGTGCGGCGCATAGGACGGATCGGCATCGATGGCGAGGAAATTGCCGCCCGTCGGGCTGACATTGACGAGGCCATTGGCGGTGCCGTTGCCGGGGCCCCACAGCTGCGCAACCGTGTCGAGGCGTTCGGGATCGATGGCACCGGTCGTGTCGGCGGCGCCAGCCGCGTACAGGAACCCATAGGCCGAACCGGGGTTCACCAGAGTCCAGCCGGTCGGCATCGTCAATTCGCCGCGCAGGCCCTTGTTGGCGCCGTTGGTGGTGCCCATTGAGGATGCGGGTGC
>JANYCM010000212.1 GCA_025360285.1 Sphingomonadales bacterium | reverse complement strand
CCGGCCACCTTCACCGGTGGCGTGATCCTGGGCTTTGCCACCTTCTTCCCGGCGATTTCCTTTGCTTCGGCGCCCAACGTCTATGGCACCGCCAATTTCGGTATCGGCCTGTCGCCGACGCTGGACATCACCATCACCCCCGGCTTTATCGCCAACCAGGTCAGCTTTGCCCTGTTCAACGGCGAAACCTTTGCGCAATCCTATCGCGCCACCGCCTATAGCGGCGGGGCCATCGTCGGCAGCCAGTTGCTGGCCAATGTCGCCGCCAATTTCAATTCGGGCTATGGCCTGGTCGATCTGCAATTCGCCAACATCACCAAGGTGTCGATCGCCGCCGTCGGCAACCCGGCCGTGTTCGATTTCCTGATCGACACCGTCGCCTTCAACCAGTCGGTCGGCCAGGGCGTCGCGACCGGGCCGGTGCCGGTGACCCCGCCGCCGCCGGTGTTCGTGCCGCCGGCGCCCGTCGTGGTGACCAAGGACGATGGCACCGAAGTTGAGCTGGAACTCAATTATGGCGATTCGAACGATGGCCGGGCGACGCTGAACAGCCTGCTCAACGCGCCGCCGTCGAATGTGCCCGAACCGGCGACCTGGATGATGATGATCATCGGCTTTGGCGCCGTCGGCGTCATGCAGCAGCGCCAGGCCCGTCGCCGCGTCGCCGCCTGAGGCTTCAGGCCAGCATTGATCCCGGCCATCGGGCCGGGCGGTCAGCGAGGACCGCCCGGCCCGCCTGTGCGGCGCTGCCCGCCGTCAGGCCGTCACCGCGCCGCCGCGCCGCCGCGCCTGCACGCCGACCAGCCCGAAGCCGATGACCAGCAAGGCCCAGACCTGCGGTTCCGGCACGGCGTTGACCAGCGGCGACGGGCCGGCCGAAAAACTGCCGCCCACCCCGGCGCGAAAGCTGCGCAGCGCATGGCCCGTCGTGAAATTGACGCCCTGGTTGACGTTGTTGAGCTTCGACAGCAGCGATGATAACGACAGCGCGATATCACGGTCGCTGGTCGGCGCGAAATTGAGGAAGTCCGACGTATAGGTGATGGCCGCGCCGGAATTGACCGAGGCAAAGCCGCTGGCCGTGGTCGAATGGTTGACGCCCAGGATCGTCATGTTGGTGAAGCTGGCGCTGAGCAGGTTGGACCCGGCGGCATAGGCCGTCGAACCGATCACCAGCGGCGCCGTCGTCAGAAAGGCGAAGGTGCCACTGGCAATCGCCTGAAAGTCGAACGTGGCGAAATAATTCACCGAGGCCGCCGGCTGGTTCACCGCCGATGCAAGCAGCGTGAACGACGCCCCGATATTGCCAAGCGGTGCCAATGCCAGGTTGGTGAACTGAAAATTGGTGGCGATCGGGCCCGGCGCGGTCTGGTCGGCCCGCACCGACGCCGCCGACGCCGTGGTGTAAAGCGCGCCGCCGGTGCCATTGGCGCGCCACGTGGCACTGGTGTCACCGCTGCCATTGTTCTTCCACACCAGGCTGCCGTTGCCCAACCCGGTGAAAGTTGCAAAGGTCGTCACGACAGCCGCCGATGGCGATGCCGCCAGCCATCCCGCCGCCAGCATCGCGGCGCTGCCCATGGTCTTGAAAGAAATCATCTTGCCCTCCTGAATCATGCTGCACAATGCAGACAAGGTTCAGTCGTGGCGGGACGGCGAATGGTTCAAAGCGGCGCGAATTTTTTACTGGCGGCCAGCGGCGCGCCGGCTATTTGACGATCGGCAGGCTGACATAGCTGGCATCGGGCCCGGCGATGGCGACCTTCTGTTCGGCCTTCACATAATCCGCCGGCCTGGCGAAGAAGATGTTGGGCACGAACGTCTGCGGGTTGCGATCATAAAGCGGGAACCAGCTCGACTGGACCTGCACCATGATCCGGTGGCCCGCCGCAAACACATGATTGGCCGGCGGCAGCGCGAAACTGTATTTGAGCGGCACGTTCGCGGCGATCGGCCGCGCTTCGGCCAGGCTTTCACGGTAGCGGCCGCGGAAAATGTCCATGGCGATGGCCAGTTGATAGCCGCCCATCATCGGCTTTTCCGCCACTTCATCGGGATAGACATCGATCAGCTTGACCACCCAGTCACTGTCGGTGCCGCTGGTCGATGCCGTCAGATGCACGATCGGCGTCCCCGCGATGGTCACTGGCACCGACAGCACCGGGCCCATGAACGTCAGCACATCGGGCCGGCTGGAAACCGGCCGCTGGTCATCGGTCAACCAGGTCGGCCAGGGGTTGCCCTCATAACCCTGCGGGCGGATCGGCCGCGGTTCATAGGTCACCGGGGTCGCCGGGTCAGACACATAATCGGCGGTGGCGTTCCCCGCGGCCGCCTCAAACCCGAGCGTCATGCCCGGCTTCAGGTACATCCGCGCCGCGCCTTCCGCCGCTGACCAGGCCGGCAGCCGCTGCCAGCGGTTGCTGCCGCTCTGGAATGCCGTCACCGGCGCCACATCCATCGGCGTGCCCTTCAGATAATGCGCCAGGAATGGCGCCAGCACGTCGCGCCGCCATTGCTTTGCCGTATCGGCATCCCAATCGATCGCGCCCAGATTGCTGCCATTGGCAATGCCCTGGCCATGATACCAGGGCCCCATGGTCAGATAGACCATGTCGTTCGCCGCATCCTTGGGTTCCAGCGCGCGATACACCGCCATGGCGCCATAAATATCTTCCTGGTCCCACAGGCTGTGGACCAGCATCACCGGCACCTTGAGCGGTTGCTTCGCCAGGATGCGATCCATCGCCTGTTCCTGCCAGAAACCATCGTAAGCCGGATGTTCGCTGATCTTGCGGTAAAAGCCGATCTGTTCGAGGCCATGCGCCCGGGCCAGCGCCCCGGCAGAGCCTGCCCGCATATAAAGATCATATTGATCAAAAACCGACGACGTCCATTTTTCCTTGTTGTCCCGCGTCGCCACCTGCTCCCAGATATAGGGCAGGTTGGATTGGCGGAACGCGCCATTGTGGAACCAGTCATCCCCGCGCCAGCCATCGACCATCGGGTTCATCGGCACCGAAACCTTCAGCGCCGGATGCGGACTTATCAGCGCCATCAGCGGCGTGAAGCCATCATAGCTGATCCCGATGATCCCGACATTGCCGTTCGATTCGGGCACATGCTTCACCAGCCAGTCGATCGTGTCATAAGTATCGGTGGCGTGATCGACCCTGGTGGGATTGAGCGACGACCCAACCAGCGGCCGGTTCATCACATAGGTCCCTTCCGACCCATATTTGCCCCGCACATCCTGGACGACCCGGATATAGCCACCATCGACAATCACATCGACGGCATTGTCATAGCCCTGCAAGACGCTGGCGAGATGCCCGCTTTCGGCATGCCCGGTCAATTGGTCGGCGCTGTAAGGCGTGCGCGTCAACACCATGCCGGCACCCGCCGCCCCTTTGGGCAGCAGGATGACCGTGTGCAACTTCACGCCATCGCGCATGGGGATTTCGGCGATGCGCCGGGTAAAATCGGCATCCGGATCGCCCACCACCTGCAACTTGGCGGGGCGCTCGTCATAAGGCTGCGCCGGCCTTTGCTGCGCCAGCCCCGGCGCGGCAACGGCCGCCACCGCGGCGGCAAGCAGAAATGTGCGGATCATGGCGCCCCCGATGGTGCGGCCATGGTTTTGGCCGCAGCACCTTTTGAGCATGGCGCAATTGACCGGTCAATCAGGCCGCCGGGCAAGAAACCTGTCGTGCCGGCGGCCGCGATATTGATGTGCGCCGCGTGCCAACACGCTTTGCGATTCCGGAGACATTGCAACCTGGATAGGGGTCTATGCCATGTGCCCGGAAATTCACCAAAACTGATTCAACGACTGACCCTGTCAATTACAGGGGTTTGCATAAAAATCTGAAACCCAATTCAGAGATTTTATTTTATTTGTGTTTGAAGATTTGTTGGAAGACTTTGGCCATTGTGCGTAGGCAATACCATATTGCGTTTTGGCATTGACATTCCATGACAGTCGCGCCGCCAATTCAGCGGCAGATTTGCTGAAGCCGGTGCCGTGGCCGGATACCTGGGGTTTGCAATCCGCATATGCCGCGCAGTGCGCAAAGGACAAAACCCCGACAAACAGAAATTTCAATTTATTCACAAATATATTTCCTTTAAAATAAATTAATACGATGCTTCTGCGGGGCCAGAATTATATGGCGCTGAATTGACGACCCGACAGGGGCGCCCATCAGGCGATCACCGCCCCCCTGCGCCGACGGATCTGGACGCCGACCAGGCCGAAGCCGATGACCAGCATCGCCCAGACCTGGGGTTCCGGCACGGCGTTGAACAACGGCATCGGATCGGAGACAAAAATGCCCCCCACGCCGGCGCGAAAGCTGCGCAGGGCATGGCCCGAGGTGAAATTCACGCCCTGGTTGACGTTGTTGAGTTTCGATACGAGCGAGGTCAGCGGCAGCTTGAAACCGCTGTTGGTGGTGCCCGAAAAGTCCAGAAAATCCGACGAGAAAAGCGTGCTGGCGCCGGGGCCGGCCAGGGTGCCAAAATCGGCCGTTGTCAAATGGTCCGCGCCGGAGATCGCCCGCTGCGTGAAGCTGCCGCTGAGCAGGTTGTGGCCGGCGGCGTACAGCGTGCCGCCGACCATGATCGGCGTTGACGACATGAACGAAAAAATGCCGCTGAGATTGTCCTGAATGTCCTGGCCCTGGAAAAGCGTCGCCGGCTGCCCATAGGACGACGCCGCCAGATAAAACCACGCGCCGACATTGGTGACATAGGGCGCCAGCGCCGGTTGCAGGAACGAAAAGCTCACGAAAACCGAACTCGGCTGCGCCTGATCGGGCCGCACCGACGCAGGCGACGACGTGGTGTACAGCGACCCGCCGGTGCCATTGGATCGCCAGGTGGTGCTGGTGTCGCCGACGCCGTTGTTTTTCCAGACGATGCCGCCGTTGCCGATTGCGGTGAACGACGCGAAGATGGCATTGGCGGCGGCGGACGGCGACGCCGCCGCCAGCAAGCCGGCGGTGAGCACGGCGGCGCTCGTGATGGTCTTCACTATGGTCATGATGCCCTCCTGATCTTTGCTGCACGGTGCAGACAGGGTTCAGTCGTGGCGGCGCTGGGAAAGGTTCAAAGCCGGGGGAATTATTTTTTTGCAGGGGCGTCCGCTACCGGTTGCGCGCCTCCGCCTTGCGGCGCTTCTTCTCGGCCTTGGCGGCAGCCTCTTCCTGCTTGCGCAGCGCCCGGCCGCGATTCCGGTCGGCTTCGGCCTGGCTGGTGGTTGTCGCATCAACGACGGCGCCCACCGCCTTGACCGGCAGGGTGACAACGGTGACCGCGGCATCGGCAACGATGCAGCCGGTCAGCGGCACGAGCAGCAGCAGCGGGATCAGGCGGCGGAACATGGCGCGACAGAACACGGCAATTGTCTCCTTCAGAAGACAGGATGCGCCCGGTTTCGCCAGGCGATGCCCGGTGGCACTACCCTGACGCCCGGCCGCACTACCCGCCGCGCCCGGTGGCGGCCCCGTTTCACCACCCTGACGACCGGGCCGAATACCGGCAAACCACTCAAAAAAACCGGTTTTCTCCCGAATTCCTGCGCTTCAGACGGTGAAACTTTCGCCGCAACCGCAATTGCCTTTCGAGTTGGGGTTTTCAAAGACGAAGCCGGCGGCGAAATCATCCTCCTGCCAATCCATGCGGCTGCCGATCAGATACATCAGGCTGCCGCCATCGATGAACAGCGTGCCGCCGGGCGTCACCACCGCTTCATCGCCCGGCTTGGATTCCGTCACATAATCAAGGCTGTAGGCCAGCCCGGAACAGCCGCGCTTAGGCGTCGTCAACCGCACCCCGGCGGCCGGTTGCGGCGCCCGAGCGATAATGTCGGCGATGCGGCGGGCGGCATCCTCCGTCACAGTGATCGGCGCCGGGCGCGGCCGGCGCGTGATAACGGCTTGATCCATCACAACATTCCCATTTCCAGCTTGGCCTCGTCGCTCATCTTGCCAGGGTCCCAGGCCGGATCCCAGACCAGATTGACCTCGGCCGAGGCAATGCCCGGCACGCTCATCACCCGCATCTCCACCTCACCCGGCATGGTTTCGGCGACCGGGCAATGCGGGGTAGTCAAGGTCATGGTGACAACGGCATGGCCGTCTGCAATTTCGACATTATAAATCAGGCCCAAGTCATAGATATTGACCGGAATTTCGGGATCGAAGATCTGCCGCAGGGCGAGGATAACCTCGTCATACAGGCCGCCGCCTGGTGCCTCGGCGGGCACGGATTCCGGCGGTTTGGCGAGGAAACCTTCCAGATAATCCGGGCTGCGCGGCGCGCGGGGCACCGGCGCCGCTTCGCTGACATGTTCCACCTGAAATGCTCGTTCGGTCATCAATTCGTCCCCGTGCCGAAGATCCGTGTTACCCGTTCAATGCCCGCTGCGAGCCGGGCAACATCATCCAAGTCATTGTAAACGCCGAAACTTGCCCGCGCCGTCGCCGGCACACCGAGCACCGCCATCAATGGCTGGGCGCAATGATGCCCGGCGCGAATGGCAACGCCGCTTTCATCCAATATGGTGCCGATGTCATGGGGATGCACCCCCTCCACCGCAAAGGACAGGATGCCGGCGCTGTCTTCGGGGCCAAACAACGTCACCGAATTGATGCGCCCCAGCGCCGCCCGCGCCGCGGTGACCAGCGCCGCCTCATGCGCCTGGATCACTGGCAAACCAATGGCTTGCACATAATCGATGGCGGCGGCCAGGCCGATGACGCCGGCGATATGCGGCGTGCCGGCCTCGAAACGCTGCGGCGGCGGGGCGTAGGTGGTGCGGTCAAAACTCACCGTTTCGATCATCGCGCCGCCACCCTGCAGCGGCGGCATCGATTCGAGCAGTTCAGCCCGCGCCCAGAGCACGCCAATGCCGGTCGGGCCATAAAGCTTATGCCCTGAAAACACATAGAAATCGGCGCCGAGCGCCTGCACATCAAGCGAAAGCCGCGGCGCCGCCTGGCAGCCATCGACGAGCAGCAGGGCACCAACACGATGCGCAGCCCGGGCGAGGCGCGCGATATCGGCAACCCCGCCCAAGACGTTGGAAACATGGGCGATCGCCACGAGCTTCGTCCGCTCAGTCAGCAGGCCTTCCAGCGCCGCCTCATCAATCCGGCCATCGGCGGTCAGCGGCGCGACATCGATCTCAATGCCTGTCCGATCCCGCAGCATCTGCCAGGGCACGATATTGCTGTGATGCTCCAGCGCCGACAGGAGGATCCGGTCACCCGCCTGCAACCGCTGGCCCCAGCTTTGCGCCACAAGGTTGATCGCCTCGGTGGCGCCGCGCACGAAAATCACTTCATTGGGCGACGCAGCATTGATGAATTCCGCCACCTTTTCACGGGCTTGCTCGAAGCGCATGGTCATCGTCGCCGACCGTTCATAGACGCCGCGATGCACCGTGGCATAGTCCGGACCATAGGCGCGGGCGATGGCATCAATCACCATCTGCGGCTTTTGCGCCGTCGCGGCCGTGTCGAGATAGGCCCAATTGCCGGCAAGGCCGGGGAAATCACCCTTCCGGCTGTGCAGCGAGGCCAGGGGAACATGCGCGTTCATGCCAACAGCGCCGTCACATGCGCTTCGGCCGCCGCGCGGGCGCCATCATCGGCCAGGCTTTCCAGCGCATCCGACAAAAACGCCCGCATCAACAAGGCCTTTGCTTGCGCCGGCGGGACACCGCGGCTTTCCAGATAGAAGAGCGCCACCTTGTCGAGTTCGCCAACGGTGGCACCATGCGCGCACTTCACATCATCAGCGAAAATTTCCAGTTCGGGCTTGGCATTCGCCGTGGCGCCGCGATCCGTCAGCAGCGCCTTGAAGCTTTGCGCCGCATCGGTCTTCTGGCCGGCGCGGGCGACGGCGACCTTGCCGAGATAGGTGGCGGTAGCGGTGCCGCCGGCGACGCAGCGGATGACCTGGCGGCTGGTCGCGTTCGGCCCCAGATGACGGACAGTCGTAACGATTTCCAGCACTTGCTCGCCATGGGCGATGATGATGCCGCCCAGATCAAAGGTCGCACCATCATGCAGCGCCACGTCAAGCGCCACCCGGCCATAGGCGCCGCCGCTGTTGATGATATGGAACGCCAGCGCGGCACCCGCTTCGACGGTGATGGCAAACTGCCGGATCACCGCACTGCCGGGGGCGGCATCCTGCACGATCATGCGGCCGGCGGTTTCCCCGGCGGCAATTGTGATGGCTTCGGGCGCGACCGGCCAGGCACGCTCGACCGCGGCGATGTCGCTATAGCGCCATTCCTCCAGCTTGCGGGTGGGCAGGGCTGTCATGCCGCGATCGCCGCATAACCGTCGGCTTCGAGAACATGCGCCAGTTCCGGGCCACCCGTGCGGACAATACGTCCGGCGACAAGAACATGAACGAAATCAGGTACAACATAGTCGAGCAAGCGCTGGTAATGGGTGATCAACAGGGTCGCCCGATCAGGCGAGCGCATGCGGTTGATGCCGTCCGAAACCACCCGCAGCGCATCGATATCAAGCCCGCTATCGGTTTCATCGAGCACCGCCAGCTTGGGTTCCAGCACGGCCATCTGGACCATTTCGTTGCGTTTTTTCTCGCCGCCCGAAAAGCCCTGGTTCACCGATCGTTTGAGCATCTCATAGGGCAGGCCAAGGTCTTCGGCCGCCGCCTTGGCCAGCTTCATGAATTCGGCACCGCTCGCTTCCTTCTCGCCGCGCAGCGTGCGCTGGGCATTCAGCGCGGTGCGCAGGAACATCAGATTGGAAACGCCGGGGATTTCAACGGGATATTGCAAGCCGAGGAAGACACCGGCGGCGGCGCGTTCGTGCGGCGCCAGCGCCAGAAGATCGGCCCCCATGAAGGTCACGCTCCCGCCCGTCACTTCATAACCGGCGCGGCCGGCGAGGACATAGGACAGCGTCGATTTGCCGGCACCGTTGGGGCCCATGATGGCGTGAACCTCGCCGGCGTTGACGGTAAGCGTCAGACCTTTCAGGATTTCCTTGCCGTCGATGGCGGCGTGAAGATTGTCGATAATGAGCACTAGCGGGCCTTTTTCGGGTCAGCGGTCTGACGCTGAACGATGGTGACGACGGTCTGCTGGCGCAGA
>JANYCM010000185.1 GCA_025360285.1 Sphingomonadales bacterium | reverse complement strand
CGCCAGTTTCAACGTCAAGGGCGCCTATCTCGAGGTCTGGGCCGACATGATCGGCTCGATCGGCGTCATCCTTGGCGCCATCGCCATCAAGTTCACGAACTTTACCTGGATCGATTCGGTCGTCGCGGTGGCCATCGGGCTATGGGTGCTGCCGCGGACCTGGATATTGTTGCGCGACACAGTCAATGTCCTGCTTGAAGGCGTGCCGGGCGGAATGAAACTGGATGACGTTCGCGCCGCGATAGCCGCCGTGCCGGGCGTCGCGAACCTGCACGACCTCCACATCTGGTCGATGAGCAACGACGACGTGAGTTGCACCGCGCATGTCGTGCTGTCGGATGGTGCCGATACCGACAAGATTCAAACAGAAATACAGGCCGTCCTGCGATCAAACTACGGCATCGATCACAGCACGATCCAGACGGAGAACGCCGATACATGCTGCGCCAAGGATGCGAAGCTACATCGTTGACTTTCTTGTCGCTACGATCAGCGTCCAAGCACTGACGTGCACCCCGATTGGGTTAGTTCAGAAACTGAGTCCGTTGCTTTGATGGCTGATGGTTGATCTGATGGCAACTATCCACAGGCTGGAAGCGCCAGCGCGGTGCCGATCAGGGCCTCTCGCGTGACGAGCCTGGACAATTGTTCCTCGGTCCAGCTTTCGGTCCCCGCTGGCCTTAGCGGGATCACCATGTAGCGTGTCTCCGCACTGGTTTCCCAGACGCGGATTGCGACGTCGGTCGGGAGCTCAAGCCCCAGTTCGCGCAGCACCGGGCGCGGTTCGCGGACCACGCGGGCTCGATATTCCGGGCTTTTGTACCAATCCGTCGGCAGGCCGATCACCGGCCAGGCCGTGCAGGAGCACTGCGTGCAGACGATCACATTGTGCCGGTCAGGCGTATCCTCGATGGCAACGATATATTCGCCCTGCGGACCTTCATAACCCAGTTCCGCACAGGCGGCGGTTCCGTCGTCGAGCAGTCTGGCCCGAAAATCCGGATCGGTCCATGCCCGCGCCACCACACGCGCGCCGTTTTCGGGTTTCCATTCGTCGGCGCCAAGATGAACGATATGGTCGACCGTTTCCGTGTTCAGCAGGCCCTTGTCGAGCAAGGCCGACTTGACCGCGGCGGCGCGCGCAGCGATCGGCGCGGGGTCCTGACGGCTCATGCGCCTGCGCCTTCCAGATAGCTGTCCCACAGATCGACCACCACCGAGTCGCGATCGCCATTGTCGCTGCCCCATAATTCGCGGGCGGTGAACTCGACGTGGTAGGTATGTTCGTCGCGGCGGTCGCCGCCATGCGCTGCGGCGTCCGGGAACGAGAATTTCGGGGTGACGCGCAACACCGTCCCTGTTTTACCGCGACAGAAACCCGGCGCGCGCGTGTGCCCCATGGGACTGTATTGGCGCACCCGCACCTGCTGCCCGACGTGGAAGCGCGCTACCGGCTGGGGGGCGAGGTCTGCCATCGGCACGGCGGCGACCGGCAACGCCAACGGAAAGGCGCCGCCGGCACGCGCTTCGAGATCCGCCAGATCGAGGGCGCCCTGTTCGACCATCAGGGTGGTGATGCCTGTCAACATCCGCTCATAGTAATGGACCGAAAGATAATGGCTCGGCGCCATCCTTTCGACCGAATGCCGGTACTGGTCGGCGTTGAAGTCCGGCAGCACCGTGCCTGCGGCCATCAAAACGGCGAAGGCTGTTTCCTGCCATAGTTCATGAAAGACCGGCTCATCGGTTTCGCGCACAACCGGGCCGAACCCGTACATGCCGCCAAGATCATGGATACCGCGCATGCAGATCACTCCTCAGGGTGTTGGCTCGGTCGCGGCAGGCTGAAATGCCCCGCCATCTCGGGTGTTGCAGGTGTCATCTACAAAATCCGTCGGCACCAATCTGTGCCATCGGGTAGCCGCCTGATAGGCGCCGCCGAAACGGATCAGCACATCTTCGCGCAGGTTCGCTGCGACAAATTGCATGCTCAGCGGCAAGCCGTGGCGGTCCATGCCGTTCGGCAAGGTCAGCGTCGGGTGGCCGGAAAAATCGAACGGCGCGGTGAAGCGCAGCAGGTCAGCCGTATCGGGGGCGTTGTCACGGTCCTCGACCATCTGTTCGATGGTCGGGATTGGAAACGGCAGTGTCGGGATTGCCATGCAATCGACATCGGCCAGGACTGTCTCGAGTGCAGCGGCAAATTCACGGCGTCGCACGTTCAGCGCGGCGACTTTTTCGGGCGACGCATTGAGCCCCAGGTTGATAAGGCCAGCCAGTTCGGGCCCGTATTCCCCGGCGCGGGAGGGGTAGGTCGCCGCGTGCGCCGTCGCTGTTTCGACTGCGCACATCATCGCCCAATTCGCTGTCAGGTCATCG